>JAIPJS010000009.1 GCA_021734025.1 Candidatus Neomarinimicrobiota bacterium | reverse complement strand
GACGCAGACGCATCACACCCTGGATATCCCGGAAAAATTCGGCGGCGCGGATCGGCAGATGGTGCGGGAATCTACTTTGTCCGAATTCGCAGAGCATCCCACCCACGAGTCCGGGCACAGTCAGGAAGATCTCCAGCTCTGGCCGAACGATTTTGAGTACGACGAGGGACATCACTGGGGCATGGCTATTGATCTGAATAAGTGCACCGGCTGCTCCGCCTGTCTGGTGAGCTGTAATGCGGAAAATAACGTGCCGGTGGTTGGGAAGGATGAAGTCCGGAGGCGCCGGGAGATGCACTGGATTCGCATCGATCGGTATTACTCCGGCTCGGAGGAGAATCCGGACGTCTCTCATCAGCCGATGATGTGCCAACACTGTGACCATGCGCCGTGCGAGCCGGTCTGTCCGGTGCTGGCCACCGTACACAGCGAGGAGGGGCTGAACCAGCAGATTTACAACCGGTGCGTCGGGACGCGATACTGCGCGAATAACTGTCCCTACAAGGTACGGCGGTTCAACTGGTTCGACTATGATCACGGCGACGAAGTGGAGCGGATGGCCCTGAACCCGGATGTGACAGTTCGGTCCCGGGGCGTGATGGAGAAATGCTCGCTCTGCGTCCAGCGCATCCAGGAAGCCAAAAATGAGGCGAAGGCGAACGGAGTCGAATTGCAGGATGGCGATATCCAGTTGGCGTGCCAGCAGTCATGTCCCACAGATGCCATCATTTTCGGAGATATGAACGATCCCGAAAGCAAAATCGCGAGGACAATGGAGAATCCCAGACATTATCGCATACTGGAAAAGATGAATTTCCGGCCGACTACAGGTTACCTCTCGATGGTGCGGAACCGGGAATCAACGGAGGACGGTGATTCCCATGCATAAGTTGTATTCGATACTGCGCAAGCCGCTCATCGGGGGCGACAAAAATTATAGCGATGTCACCGAAGATGTCGCCGAACCCCTCGAAAACAAGGCCACGCCGCTCTGGTGGGGCGCATTTCTGACTTCATTTACCGTGCTGATAATCGGTGTGATTGCAGTGGGATACCAGCTGAAGGTCGGCATCGGTACCTGGGGACTCAACAAAACCGTCGGCTGGGCGTTCGATATCACCAACTTTGTCTTCTGGGTTGGGATCGGCCACGCCGGGACGCTGATATCGGCGATCCTGTTTCTGTTTCGGCAAAGATGGAGAACTTCGATAAACCGCTCTGCAGAAGCTATGACCATCTTTGCGGTGATGTGCGCCGGCGTATTTCCGCTGATTCACATGGGACGCCCGTGGAATTTCTTCTGGGTGATCCCGTATCCCAACTTCCGTGGGCCGCTCTGGGTGAACTTTCGTTCACCGCTGCTGTGGGACTTTTTCGCCATCAGCACCTATTTCACGATTTCGGCGGTATTCTGGTACATCGGATTGGTTCCGGATTTAGCCACCTTGCGGGACAGGACTACCTCAAAGATAAAGAAATTTTTCTATCGATTTTTCAGTTTAGGCTGGGACGGTTCTACCCGGACATGGCACCGGTACGAGACGGTCTACATGCTGCTGGCTGCGCTTGCGACGCCGCTGGTATTGTCAGTTCACTCCATCGTGAGTATGGATTTTGCCACCTCGGTGATCCCTGGATGGCACTCCACGATCTTTCCGCCGTACTTCGTAGCCGGGGCGGTGTTCTCAGGATTTGCTATGGTGCTGACACTCATGATAATCGCTAGAAAGGTGTTGAACTACGAAGAATATATCACCATCGATCACATCGAGAAAATGGGCAAAGTAGTGCTGGTCACCGGTGGAATCGTGGCGCTCTCGTATGGAACGGAATTTTTTATGGCGTGGTACTCCGGGAACGAGTTCGAGCGATTCGTCTTTCTGAACCGGGCGCTCGGCCCGTACGCCTGGGCATTTTGGATCATGATGGCGTGCAACGTGCTCCTCCCCCAGTTCTTCTGGTTCCGGAAGTTCCGAAGAAATGTAACGCTGGTTTTCATCGCCTCGATCCTGATAAACGTTGGGATGTGGTTTGAGCGGTTTGTTATCATCGTCACCTCGCTTCACCAGGATTTTGTGCCGTCCAGCTGGGCCATGTACAAGCCGACAATCATTGAAATCGCCACACTGGCAGGCAGCTTCGGGCTGTTTTTTACCTGCTTCCTGCTGTTTGTGCGGTTTATCCCGTTTATCGCGATTGGGGAAGTGAAGGGGATTTTGAAATATGGGAAAAACAGGGAATAGGGAATAGGGTATATGGTATATGGTATAAGGCTCTTTCGCTTAATGTCCGCGAAGCGAGTTTAAGCGGGAGATAAGGCTAAAAAGAGAGAAAGGAAAAACTGTTGGTTGTTCATTGTGAGAAAGGCGCCCTTAATGGATGGGTTCAAAATTCATAACGATGAGTAATAACTACTTACAACAAACAACCAACAACGAACAAAAATTATTAAGAGTATGATTAAGATCAAGAAACACCGAACGATAACACCATAACACATTAACACGATAACACAAAAGCCGATTAAGATTAAGATTATGATTAAGAAAAACTTGAACACCCAAACACTCTAACACTATGAAACTATTTCTAGGCATTTTCAAAGACGAAGACGACATCCTGGCGGCGACGGAGGCCAGCCGGGAGGCGGGGTACGAGATCCACGATGTGTATACGCCGTATGCCGTCCACGGGCTGGATGACGCGATGGGAATAAAATCGACGCGGCTGACGTATATCTGTCTCGGTTTTGCACTGTTCGGATTGCTATTCGCCCTGTGGCTCCAGTTCTGGATCGGCAGTATCGACTGGCCACTGAACGTGGGCGGCCGGCCGTTTAACTCGCTGCCGGCGTATCTGCCGGTGACGTTTGAACTCACCGTTCTCTTCAGCGGTCTCGGCGTGGTTGGATCTATGCTGTTTCGGACGAAACTGTTTCCCGGCAAATCGAGGAATATTATCTGCGAAGGCGTGACCGACGACCGGTTCGTTATCGCCATCGAGGAGACCGACGCCGGATTTTCGCCGGAGCGCCTGACCCATCTCTGGGAAAAGTTTAACGTGGCGGAAACCAGAAAAGTAGAGGACGGTGAGGAATGAAGTACGTCTTCGGAATATTAATCATACTCGCTGTAGGCATCTGGGTGACGGACTTTTTTCTTGGCCAGCGTCCCGACCAGCGGAATTACCGGGCGCTGCCGGATATGTATGACGATGCGGGATACGATACTCAGTCCTCCAACCCGGTGTTTGCGGATGGCAAAACTCAACAACTTCCAGTGGCAAACACCATCAGGCGCGGGGAGATGCCGCTGCACTACACCGCGGATGAACAAAGTGCAATCCGGGCCGGTGAAGAACTTGTTTCTCCCATCGATTCGGTCACTCGCGCGGATCTCCAGCGAGGAGAAAAGGTGTACGGCGATTTTTGCCAGCCATGCCACGGGGTGAGCGGCAAGGGAGACGGGCCAGTGGCACTCAGAGGATATCCACGTCCGCCGTCGCTGTTCCTGCAGAATGCCATGCAGATGCCGGACGGTAGGATGTTCCATCTCATCACGTACGGCCAGAAAAACATGCCGGGATACGACAGCCAGATCGACCGGAACGACCGGTGGAAAACCATAGCGTATATCCGGGATCTTCAACAACAGAGCCAGCAGGATACCACACAATGAATGAACGAATATCCATTCCCGATTCGCTGAATAAATCTCTGATTGCATTGATGGGAGTGGGACTCGCTGTGTTCGTCCTGGGACTCTTCTTCGCCCCGGAGCGTATCTGGGCCAACTTCCTGATCGGCGAGTTTTATATCATGAGCCTGGGACTGGGAGCGGGCGTATTTATCGCGCTACAGTATGTGTCGGGCGCTGCCTGGGGCACGGCGTATCGCCGTATCCCGGAGGCGATGACCGGCATCCTGCCGTATGCGCTGGTCGGAGTTCTGGTGCTCATCTTTGGGATACATTCGCTGTATGAGTGGAGTCATCCCTCAGTGGTGGCAGAAGATGCCTTGTTGCAAATGAAGAGCCCTTATCTGAACGTCACCTTCTTCGTCGGACGCCTGATTTTTTACATCATTGGATGGATATTTCTGAGCCGCAAGATCGCCGGGCATTCCCGGAAGCAGGATGAGGACGGCAGGGTTGAGCACACTCATACCAACGTGAAATATTCGGCGGCGCTGCTGGTATTCGGCGCTATTACCTTCAGCTTCGCCAGTATCGATCTGCTGATGTCACTCCAGCCGCACTGGTACAGTACGGTATTCGGATTTCTCACCCTCTCCGGGATGTTCCTGAATATCCTGGCGGTTGTGACCATCTTTGCGGTAATCCTGCGGTGGCTGGGATATGAACACATCGTTACAAAAGATCACTTGCACGACCTGGGCAAGTGGATTATGGCGATGAGCGTCTTCTGGGTGTACATGTGGGTTTCACAGCACCTGCTTATCTGGTATTCAAACATTCCTGAGGAGACCTCGTACTATATCTTTCGGCACTTCGGCGGTTGGGGATCGCTCTCGTTTCTGAACCTGATGCTCAACTGGCTGATCCCGTTTGTTGTTCTGCTTCCGAAGTCAACCAAGCGTAACGATAAGATCCTGCTGCAGGTGGGTCTGGTAGTCATGCTGGGACACTGGCTGGATCTCTATATCATGGTGATGCCGGTGACGTTTGGCGAAACCCCACTCCTGGGAATCTGGGAAATCGGACTCATCCCTGGGATGATCGCGCTGTTCTTTTGGGTAACCTTTCGGGGATTAGAGCGCTACAATCCCATTCCGGTGAACGATCCGTATCTGGTGGAGAGCCTGCCGGAATCCCAACTTCCGGAGGAGAGACATATTGAATCAGGGAGTTTGGCATGATAAATGTAATTATAAATACAGACACAAAAGGCCGGAAACAGGAACCCGATGATACCGCATACGCACACAAACCTTCCAAAGGTTAGAACAGAAGCGGTTGGAAGGGGACTTCGACTGGTGATAACAATAATTGACAGAAATGCCTTTTCCGGAAAGTGAAAAGATGACCAAATTAATCTTGTTAAATCTAAGAAAATTAACACGGAGAGCCGTGCACAGAACCTTCTGATATCTCCTTAAGGTTCTCTCAGCCTGCTGACCTGCCTCCCGCGACGGCGGGAAACGGTCGACGGCCGGTACGGTTTACCCGGAAACGGTTGAATCAGCTCCCGTGTTTGGAAAGAGAACAATCATGCTTACCTCAATTTCCGCATTTGTTCTATCCGGTGGTTACAGCCGCCGATTCGGTACTGACAAGGCCCTGTACCAGTACGAGGGGCAGTCGCTCATCCGCTATCCGCTCGAACTTCTCAACGAAAAATTCCCGACCGTCTCCATCGTCGCCAAAGAGGCTGGAAAATACGAATGGCTCGGTTTTCCTGTGGTTCCCGACATTATCGATCAGCAGACACCGTTGGTTGGGGTCCTCTCAGGGATGGTGAATTCGAATACGGACTGGAACTATTTCCAGGCGTGCGACATGCCGTTTCTGCAGCCGGGAATTCTGGATCTGCTTGCAAGCCGGTTTGAGGAGCTAAACGGCGAAACGCAGGCGTTGTTGCCGCTCACGGATCAGGGTGTCCAGCCGCTGGCGGGATTTTACCGGAAAAATACCATCGATTCCCTCAGAGAAGCAATCAGTCAGGATCTGAGCGTCCGGGAGTGGGTCGATACACTGGTTGATGTACGCAAGGTGAACTTCGGGAATGCCTTGTCCTACTGCAATGTGAACACCGTCGAGGATCTGGATGCCGTCTCCGCTTAGAGACAACTTCGGCCGCCGGATGGACTACCTCCGTCTGGCGGTCACTGACCGGTGTAACCTCCGTTGCCAGTACTGCATGCCCGCCCAGGGGATGGAGTTTGCGCACCGTTCCGAAGTGCTTTCGTGGGACGAGATGGAGCGGCTCTGCCGGATCTTCGTGGATTCCGGAGTACGGAAAATCCGCATCACCGGTGGCGAGCCGTTCGCCCGGCAGGGACTCACAGGATTCCTGGCGCGATTGCAGGGATTCAGGAACCAGCCAGACACCGGGATCACTACAAACGGTACGCTACTCACTCATCACCTCGAACAATTGCAGTCGATCGACGTCACCAGCCTGAACGTGAGTCTGGACAGCCTTTTGCCGGAGACGTTCGCAAAGATTACCCGTCGCACCGATTTTGAGCAGACGTTAGGCGCAATTCATGAGGCATACGACCGTGGTTTCCGGTTGAAGATCAACATGGTCGTTCTGCCGGGCGTCAATGATCACGAGATACCCGATTTTGTGAGACTCACCACCGACAAGGACATCACGGTACGATTTATCGAGCCGATGCCGTTCAACGGGGAGGACATCTCCGCACTGGAGCCGATGACCGGCGATGAGATTCTGGATAAAATTCTGCAAGAATTTCCGCTCAGGAATCTGGGTGAGAACAGCTCGAAGGTGGCGTCACTCTATCAAGTGCCGGACTATGCCGGGAAAATCGGTATCATCTACGGCTACAGCCGCTCCTTCTGCGACAGCTGCTCCCGGATTCGGGTCTCGGCGACCGGCCAACTCAGAACCTGTCTGTACGGGAGCAACGTTCTTGATCTCAGAAATATGCTGCGGGTAGGTTCCAGTGATATTCAAATCCGTGAAGCAATCAGAGAAGCGTTGCAGAATCGTTACAAATCGGGAGTTGAAGCAGAAGCGGCAAACACACTCAATCAATATGAAAGCATGTCCACCATCGGTGGATGAAACTATTCGCACGCAGATGACGCAGATTAAACAGATAACCACAGATAATAGTTTTTTAATCCGCGTTTATCCGTTTTTTCTGCGTTTCCCGACCTGTCGGGAACAGCGTGCTATTTTTAAAAAATGAATAAACCAAAAAACACATACGGCTGGTCGGAATTTAGTGGCGCCATTGGCGACCTGGGAACGACGTTACCGCTGGCGTTTGCGCTGGTGATCTCCAACGGATTTCCGTCGGCGCGGATCTTTCTGCTGTGGGGGATCGTCTATATCATCACCGGATGGTATTACAAAGTTCCGGTGAGCGTCCAGCCCCTGAAGGCGATGGCGGTCATTGCCATCACCGCCGGATTTTCCGCCGGAATGCTTTCCACGGCTGCGGTGTTATACGGAGTGCTGTTTATCATACTCTCCAGTACCGGTCTTATTAAGTGGCTTCAGAAATGGTTCTCCCAGGCGATTGTCCGGGGGATTCAACTCGGTATCGGACTGCTTCTCGCAAAGAAGGCGCTGGCGCTGATCTATGAGAAAACACTGTTCCTCGATGGCGCACTGCCCGCCGGGAACTGGATTCTGCTTATGGCGCTGGGAACGCTGGGAATTCTTATCGCTGGAAAATACTTGCTAAAGCGGCCGATAGCATTGGTAGTAATAGTTGCCAGTGTCGCCGCCAGCCTGTTCTTTGGAATTCGTCCCGGAGTGGAAGCAGCTACTGGGAGCGCTGTTCAATTTTCAATTCCGCACTGGAGCCAGTGGTGGGATATCCTGGTGTTGCTCATGATTCCGCAGCTGCCGCTGACCCTTGGCAATGCAGTGTATGCAGCCAACGATGCCTGTCATGAATTCTGGGGCAAGCAGGCCCGGAGAGTGAATACATCCAAGCTGGCAGGGAGTATTGGATTGAGTGACATCTTCATTGGATTGCTTGGCGGATTCCCCATCTGTCACGGTGCAGGCGGAATCGCCGCTCATTCCCGGTTCGGCGGGAAAACAGGAGGGACGACCATCATTCTGGGAATCGCATTCGTCACACTGGCGCTGGTCGGAAACCTGAGTACATTTCTGTTCCTGATACCTATCCCAATCCTTGGAACACTTTTGCTGTTCGACAGCTGGGCGATGATTATCCTGGTGCGCCGACTCGCGGATTTTCCCAAACTCGTGACCGCGGTGACGGTCGGGACGATATCCCTTGCGACGCACAATTTAACACTAGCGCTCATCGCCGGACTGATTATCGAACGGATTGTCGCGATTGAACGGGTGAATACAATGCTTGTCAGAATCCAACAGAAATTGAGTAACCAATTGACGCGGATTAACCCCGCAATTGAAAACACGAAGGTCGAACATGATTAACGTGAGCCATAAATCGAATACCTTACGATACGCCAAAGCGGAGGGCTATCTCTACGCGAGTTCTGAAACTCTTCAGAGAGTAAAAGAAAAAACCGTTCCCAAGGGAGATGTCCTGGCTACCGCCCGGGCGGCAGGGATTCACGCAGCCAAGAATACCAGTGACATCATCACTTTTTGTCATTCAATGCCGCTGGATTGGGTGGATCTGTCCTTTGAAGTCGAATCAGAACAAATCAGAGTGGTTGCCGAAGTTGAAACCGTTTGGAAGACCGGCGTGGAGATGGAGGCGGTGACGGCCGTTTCGGCGGCGCTGCTCAACTGCTTTGACATGCTCAAACCGCTGGACAAGGAGATGTCCTTTGGCGACATAAAAGTGGTGAAAAAGCGCGGCGGGAAGTCGCAATATCGCGAGGAGTTCGACCGTCCGCTGAAGACAGCAGTGCTGGTGATTTCCGATTCCACCTACGAAGGCACGAGAGAAGATAAATCCGGCAAGGTGATACAGAAGCATCTCGAAGATCAACCGGTTGAGGTAGCGGTTTATGAAATCTTGCCTGACGAGGAGGAGCGTATCCGGGAACGGGTACTCGCTTTGGTTAATGAGGAGAATTGCGACCTGGTAATTACGACAGGCGGCACCGGATTCGGGCCGAAGGATTTCACCCCGGAAGCCATACGACCTATCCTCGAAAAACTGGCACCCGGCATCGCAGAAAAACTCCGGGACTACGGCACGCAAAGAACACCGTACGCCATGCTCTCCAGGGAAATTGCCGGGACAATCGGACAATCGCTAATTCTCACACTTCCAGGCAGTTCCAACGGCGCGCGGGAATCCATGCAGGCGCTATTCCCCGGTGTGCTGCATATCTTTCCGATGTTGTGGGGTGGCGGGCACGGGAAACACCAATAGCACGCAGATGACGCAGAAAAAACGGATTACTACAGATAAAAACGGATTCACCGCAGAGACGCAGAGGGCGCAGAGAAAAGCAAAAAAGATCGAAAACTGAAAAAATGTTTATAACAACTGAAAGAAAAAAACAGATTAAGATTAAGAGTAAGATTAGGATTAAGAAGGCGAATAACTGTAACACAGTAACACGATAACACATTAACACAGGTTTTAATTTGAACACTAAATCATGATTTCAATACAACAAGCCATCCAAACTATCAAAGATCACCTGCCAGAGCGGCGGACTGAAGATCGTACGCTCACAGAGTCCTTGGGGTATTATCTTGCGGAGAAGTTGACCGCACCGGAGCCGCTGCCGCGGTTCAATAACAGCGCCATGGACGGTTATGCGGTTGCACTGGATCTGAACTCCCCGCCTAAACTACCTATGAAATTACCGGTCATCGGTGAGTCGCAGGCGGGGGTTCCGTATCATGATGAACTGCAGCCCGGTGAGGCAATCCGGATCTCGACAGGAGCATATGTGCCGGAAGGAACTTCGCTGGTAGTGCCGGTAGAGGATACGGATAACGGGGATACCGAAGTTGTCATTAACGATATTGGTGAGCAGTATTCGCATATCCGGTTCGCAGGGGAAGAGGTAAGCGCTGGGGAGACTATCGCCCAAAAACGCGATAAAATTACTCCACCGATGCTCAGCTGGTTGGCGGGATTCGGGATCCAGCAGGTGAAGGTATTCTCTAAACCAAAAGTTGCTGTCCTGACCACTGGGCAGGAACTAGTCGACTTCGGCGCCAAGCTGAAGCCGGGACAGATCCGGAATACGAATCAGCTCTATTTCGAATCGTATCTCAGAGATATGGGAATTGAGCCGGTGTACTCATCTCAAATTCCCGATTCGTTATCAGAGACCAAGCGCATTTTAAAAGAAGCAACCGACGTCGCGGACATCATCCTGTTAAGCGGCGGGGTCTCAGTCGGCCCCCATGATCATGTAAAAGATGCCGCAGAGTCAATCGGGTTCGAGCGCCATTTCTGGAAGGTGAAACAGAAGCCGGGAAAGCCGCTCTATTTTGCATCTATGGGAGAAAAGTTGTTGTTTGGACTTCCCGGCAATCCGGTCTCGACGCTGATGAGCACGCTGGTCTATGTATATCCGGTGATTAATGCTCTGGCAGGGAATCCGGGCTCAAATTTAGCATCTGTTCCTGCGTTTCTGGATCAATCATATACACGGAGAAAAGCGGGACGAGCGCAATATCTACTGGTAAAAATAGTGAGACAGGAAGAATCCGGATATCTCATAGAACCGGTCGGACACCAGCGCTCACACATGATGTCGGGTGTCACGGAGAGCGATGGGTTTATAGTCGTTCCGGTGGGTACGAATGAGGTGTCGCCGGAAAAGAAGCAAACGGTGTATTTATTTCCGTGGACAGACTCAATACCTAAATACGAAGACAAAGGAATAATCCGATGGGATATATAGAGGCGATCTGCATCAGTACGAAAAAAGGGCGGGTGAAGAAGCCGATTGAGACTGCCGAATTCCGCGAAAACCACGGCATAGTCGGCGATGCCCATGCCGGGGACTGGCATCGACAGGTGTCGATTTTACCGCAGGAGAGCATCGATATAATGCGGGAGCAGATCCCGAATCTGGCAGACGGCGCCTTTGCCGAGAATATTGTCACCGCCGGACTGGATTTCTCCGGCGTGGAAATCGGAACGCAGTTTTTCCTTGGTAATTCAATCGTCCTGGAAGTCACCCAGATCGGTAAAGAGTGTCACACCGCCTGCGCAATACGGACAATGACAGGCGACTGCATCATGCCCCGGGAAGGGATTTTTTGCCGGGTGTTGCAGGGCGGTGAACTGCAGCCGGGCGACCGGGCGGAGATTGCAGCTGTAGCAGAGGTGGCATAAAGATTTGATTAATGACATATAGCGCTGGTAGCTCAGCCAGAGCTACCAGCAGTATTTTTTATCCGATTTATACTAAAAGTTATACCGTAACTCCGCGTATATCTGGTCGTTTTCCCGGAACGCACCGAAGTGTTCATCTGTATTTCCGTCGATTATATAGGCTCCCAATGTAAGATCAATCGCATTGCCAAGGGTACGGGTGTATTTTGGCTTTAACACGTAGTTTTCATCCTCAAGAGCAAACATGCTGCCGATTTCGATGGAGTTGTAGTTATTTATATCGTACGTCAGGGCGAACATCGTCTGGTAATTATCCTCGTTGGATTTGTCGATGCCATATCGGTTAAATAGTCCCGAACTGAATTGTCCGTTTACATAGAGACCGTTTTTAAACGTATAGTCCAGTCCCAGGACATAATGCCAGTAAGGGTCCTGGATAAACGGATTTGTCTCGTCGGTATCTTCGGTGATGAAGTAGCCACCTTCACCGCGAATACCAAGTCCGAAAAGAGACGTGGAAAAGTCACCGCCGATGACATCCAGTGAGTGGTAACGAAGGTAGGGCGAGGCGATCAGATGCTTCGTCCCGGTTTGATCGACCGATTGTAACTTCAGATCGGAATGCAGAGTTGGAAAGTCATCCCATCCGTGGTAGTAACTGAGCGAAAAATCCACTCCGGATATTCCGGATGAGACCTTGGCGGCATATTCGGAGTTCTCCAGGGTGTTGGCAGGTGACGACGGCCCGGAAACCGGACTAATGTCATCAACGACTGCCCCCGGGGGCGGCGTCAATTCCAATGAGGGACGCGACATCCGCCAGGTCGTAGTATCAGGAAGTCCGTAGGCGTGGAAATCCGGTATCCAGACGCCGGTGAATTTCCAGTTGCCGGCATACAGATTTGTCTGGAGCATATTCACCGGGATTTTTCGATCCGAGGTTTCGGAAAACGGGCTCTTCCTGCCAAGATCCTGCGGGTTCAGGTTATCTGTTGGATTGATGCCGTCAGTGGTACCCCAGGTGATGATCTGTTTTCCGGCTCGTATGTCAAAGAACGAACCGTAGTAATCCACATACCCTTCCCAGAGATCAGTCTGGATTCCGCCTGGTGTGGCATAAATATTCGCCGAGGCAAAGAGGCCTGCGTTGTCTTTTGAAGAGGAGAAGTTGAGCCTGAACTCGTTGATCTGTTTCGCAAACCTGGCGGAATCATTTACAAAAACATACCCGTCCGATTCCAGATATCCATAGATTTCGGGTTGCGCCTCTGAAATCAGAGGCATGCTGAGAAACAGCGCCATTATAAGCAGTTTGAGTATTTTTAAATTGTACATAGGTAATACTTCCTTTCCGAATTATCATTGATTATTGGCTGAGACCGGATCGAATTCATCGCCGTAAATTCCGCTCAGTCCACGTCATATCCGGCAGGTCGACATCAACCTCAATATCTTCCATCCCAAGGATGGTCCGGTGGTTGGTCTGCACATTATTCATTTCGATGTGCGTTGCTAGCCAATATTGCTCTATCTGTTTGAACTGTTCATTCGTTTGCACTTTCAACATGTCGCCACTCAGGTCATAGTACTCGATTTTTACCGGCAGGAAAATATCCTTGCGGATCCAGAATTTGAGTTTGGAATATCCAACATCTCTGGGATGTTTGGCTGTGCCTTCGATCCGATACAGGTTCTCACCGTCAATCCGGGCTTCCCGGTCGATCATTTCGTAGGTATAGTCATTGATATCACGATCCCCCATATCGGCATACGTGAAATCCGATCCCATGAAATTCTTGTGTTTGCTGGATGAAGCAATGCGTCGCACCTTTCGCAGCGCCGGGAGGTACAGGTACATTTCGTCATCCCTGTTGTCATGAGACAGGTTCAGAAAGGCGGTATTTTTGACATCCGAAGGAGAGAGAAACAACAGGTAGGATTTATCCTCCCCCTGCTTTTTCACATCCAGGACACGTTCGAGTTTGTCTCCACGCCGATTGATTAATGTCATGGTCATTTCCAGTTGCTGGTCCGTTGGAACCGGTGTGTTCTCCACCCGCTCCATGACCTCATTGGCGGTTATCGGTTGCGCCTGAACCTGTAGCGCGGCCATTGCCAAAATGAATGTGAGCCCAAAGATTAATATTCCCATTGATTTGAATAATGTTTTCATCGGTTATTCCTCCTGTGTGTTCGTTTTTGGTTTTCCTAAAAATTTGGGTTGAAACTTGCTGAGTACGGCAGGCAATATGGTAAGCGCTCCTGCCGATGCCGTGACCATTGTGAATACCGTGAGCCCACCGAGTACCTGAATCGGACGAAAGCTGGAGAAGAGGAGGGCAATAAATCCCATGCTGACGGCGACAGCATTAAAGAAGATTGCTTTGCCGGTTGTCTGCGTGGTGAGGATGGCGGCCTGATCGTAATCGCCTGTTCGTTCGACCTCCAGTTTGTATCGCGAGAGAAAATGGATGCTGTAATCCACCCCGATCCCGATTGCCATACTCGCAAGCATAGTGGTCGCGGTATCCAGAGGGATTCCAAACCAGCCCATGAGCCCAAAGTTGATCGCAATAGTCAGTGTCAGGGGGATAATGCTGAATCCTCCGGCTGCTATCGATCGGAATATGAGAGCAATTACCAACCAGACTAATCCCAGTGAAGTAATCAAGCTCCATATCTGTCCTCGCACTAATAGATCGGTGAGCACCTTGAACAGGTAAGAGGAGCCGGTCACTTCGACCGACATACTGTCCGCATGCGAGGCAGTATACTCTTCAATATCCTCAACTAAGGTACCCAGCTCACTACTGCCCACCGATTCCATGCGGATACTCACATTGGCCTGCCGGTAATCGTAGTCCACCACCTGCTCGAAATCGCTGGGATCCCCGGACATAGTGTAGAGCAGGATTTCCTGCGCCACGGCATCCCGGGTTGCCGGTATTGTCCTGAACTCGGCGGCATTGTTATTAAGCGCCTTGTTGATTTCAGCAACATAGTCTGCTATCGAGATGGAATAACCCACGTGATCGAGCGACTCGGCGTATTCCTGAATCTCGAGCATCTGGTTAAGAACGGCGGGACTTTTAATATCGCCCTGGATATAGAGTGAGAGATTCTCAGAGCCGCCGAAGTGCTGATTAATAACTGCCGTGGCCTGCCGGATTTCGCTCTCCGGCTTGAAAAACCGGAGTGTGTTTGTCTCAACAAAGAGCCACGGAAAGCCGGCAACGGACAGAAGAAGCAACAGGGCGCCGGTGATGATTACCATTTTCTTGTGACGGAGGGTGAATTTGGCTAACCCTTCCAATTGCCGGTCCAGCAGTCCGGGGGAGGCATTGTTATCTCTGGCATTGATATTTTTAGGCACCGGAAGTGTCATGAGAATTGCCGGGATAAACGTGATGGACAAAATCAGGGCACTGGCTACGCCAAATGCCGTGAATAATCCGAACTGCTGTACCTGCGTGACCTGAGAGGTTGCCAGCGCTGCAAAGCCAATCAGTGTGGTCAGTCCTGCCATGAGAATGGCCTTTCCGACGTGCGCCATTGCCCCGGTAATTGCTTCTGCTTTGGATTGATCCCCGACTAACTCTTCATAATATCCGTTAATGGCGTGGATACCATAGGCGCTGCCGATGGCGACCAAAAGGATCGGTAAAATGGTGCTGATCATCGCCATTGGGATACTCAGCAGCGCCATGAGTCCCAGCGTCCAGATAACGCTAATGAGGACGGTCAGCACGGGTAGTAAGACTCCCTGGAGACTCCGGAAACTGAAATACAGGCTGAGTAGTACCAGTAGTATGACAAATGGCAGGAGAGTGGTCAGGTCGTGTTTCATTGAATCCGCCATGACTGTATTGACCGCCGGAGCGCCGGCAATGGAGAAATCATCGTTGTTCGGTTGGCTGCGGATTACGGATTGAATTCCGCGATAGACTGTCGCATCATCGGCTTCCGGCGCCAGACGAATGATAAATCCGGCATACTCCCGGTTCTCAGAGATAATGGTTCCGGTATAAATGTCGGAGTCATCAATTTTTTGTCTGAGCGAGTCAATATCCGCCTGGCGCTTCGGCGGCTCCGGCATGAGGTCTTCCACCTCCAGACCGAACTCGGATCCACGCATATAGTTCGCCGTGGAAATACTGCGCACTTCAGTCACCCCGGACACCGCTTCGAACTCGTAAGTGATTTCATAGATCTGATCCAACACTGACGGAGAAAACAGGCTGTCGCTGTGAAGTGCTACAACCAGGATGTCTGTGCTGCCGAATGTCTCGCTGACTTTGTCGTAGGCCTGTTTGGCGGGATGATCCGCCGGTAGCATATTGTCTATGGAATTGTCGATGGACATCTTTGGCATCTGCCAGGCGAAAAAGCCGGTCAATCCCAGCGTCAGTATTACCACCATCCATCGATACTTCAAAACCCATTGTGTGAAAAGTTTCATATTCTCTCCTCTTATATTAGTAAGTATTTACTAACTTATAGATCAAAAAAATATTACCGTAAACCCTCCGATAAAATTTTCCAGAGATGGTCATAGTTGTCGGTCAGTGAGTATGACTGTCCAGCCAGCGTCCAGAGCATCACATTGGACTGGATGACACCCAGAAAGAGCATCGGGACCGCCTCCTCGTCGAGATCCTCCCGGAACTCACCCCTCTCTTTTCCGTGTCGGATGATGCTTGTGATATAATCCTGGTAATGCTCCATTATCGAACGGAGACGTTGCTGGAGTTTTGTGACGTCGGTATATAGCGCCTCAGAGAAAAGGATATGCGGCGTTCCGTGTTCTGCTTCGATAAATTCCAGATGGCGCTTCAGGGTTTCCTGCAATTGATCGCGTGCGGGCTGATCGTCGGCAACCTTTGTTCCGATATGTGCGAAAAGATTATGCCGTATCGAATCGATCATAGTAAGCAGAATTTCCTGCTTACTGGCGAAATGGCGGTAAATCGCCGCATCTGTTATCCCGACACTGTCGGCAATTTTTTGCACCGTGAGGTTATGCAGGCCTTCGGATACGATGATCTCCATAGTGGCCTGCACGATTTGCTGTTTCCGTATTTCCGTTGATTCCCGTGCCATAGTGGTCCTTTTTAGTTAGTGGTTACTAACCTAAGGTAATTCTCCGGTTTTGTAAAGAGAAATTTTATGAAGCGCTGCCATATTGATTTCTCTTTATCTTATTCCGCAGTCTGCTGGCGGTATCCGGCCTTTTTCAATTTGTCTCTGAAGGTTGTATGACAGTTGGTACATCCCTGCTGGACAATACGGTATTCCATAAGCACTGAGTGCATATTTTCCTGTTCTGCGGCTTTGCTGAGTGAGTCCGCGTGCTGATGCACAACTTTGTCAAACTTAGCGAAAGCCTGCATTTGATCGCCGAGTACAGATTTGATTTCCCGGCGCTGCTCCTGCGGTACCTTCGGATGAGTGGCGATCGCCTTGCCGCCCTCCGCAATCATCTGGTAATCCTCGTGCCATATCCCCTGACTGACCTGATACATGTCGATCGCCAGTTCATTCATCACATTTGTCAGTGGCTCAGTAGCCTTTTGTTGTCCATAAACAAGTGTTATCGATAATCCGAGGATAAGTACAATAATTGAAATCCTTTTTGGCATAACTGTCCTCCGTGAATCAATTGTAAGTTAACACTCACTAACATAAGAGCCCGAACTCAATTTGTAAAGAGATAATTTTATCCGATTATATAAAGCTAAACTTTTTTCGCAATTGTTAATTGAGCGGGAAGTGGGGAGAAGGATCGAAAATGTAAAGGTTTTGGTTCTTGCCCTTGTGACTCAAGGATTGGCTATTAATAATACATAAAGTTAACTTTCCGGAGATTACCATTTGTTCAAATTCCGGCTACACGAGTTGAGTGCCGTACCGGCAAGCCGGAGTCAGACAGCCGAATTCCTCTAGCTGTCACCCAACAGTCGTTCATACAAAAGGAATGTTGATGCCCCGTTTAAACTACATTTACAGCGATAAAGAGTTCACACCGTCTCCACCCACGGCAACCGATATTTCAAATACGCATCTTTAGTCGGCGGAAAGTCTTCCGGATTGTCCAGACTACCGGTGGTGATATCAATTTCGTTGGTGCGATCCACTCCTTCATACGTCAATGAAGAGCCGCAGTCGGGGCAGAAAGTCCTGTGAGCTTCTGTATCGGTCTTGTATCGAATTGGTTCGACTTTCGTCCACTTGAAAGAGGATTTATCCACTATTGTCCAGGCGACAGATTGCGCTCCGATTGCACGCCGACAGTTGTTGCAGTGACAGTTGGCGTTTATCCTCGGTTCGGCGGTGAATTCATATTGGATTTTTCCACAGTAGCAGCCGCCGGTCGTTTTGGTAAGGCTCATTTTTGTCTCCGGGTTTAGTTAGGCGTGAATACCCAAGTGTAGTGTTTTCGGCTGGAATAATTCAAGTTGAGAATTCAGCGATAAGATAATTCGGTTTCCGGAAAGTGATGAACTTGTGAACCAAAATAATCGCATGGTAGAGACGTGCTACAAGCATACGAAACTCAAATAAATTTGATTATAAAGTAGAGACGTTTCATGAAACGTCTCTGCCGATATCTGCCGAAGGTTCCGCTTCGCTGCATCTCCGGCTACTCTATTTACTTTCCGTCCCGGTAAGCCGGGACTAAAGTAGAATCCCGCCATTAGCGGGGTGGACTCTCACCATCCATATTTTCCCACTTTTAAAAATCAGTACATACCAGAATTACTATATTGAGAAATTTATATATAGTTAATCCGCTAACTCATTGGTATTAAAAGATCTCCCATCTCTGGCACAGTAATTGAAAACTGTATTGCGGATTTGAGAAAAATCTGTATTGGGCAATACAGGAATTTTATGCAATCAGCTAACTCAAAATTTATCTACCCCATCGGCGTAGTCGCCAAGCGATTGAATATCAGCGTGGAGACGATCCGTCTGTACGAGCGCGAGGAGCTCCTGCTCATCAATAAGATGCCGTCCGGGCATCGCCGGTTCTCGGAGAAGGATGTGGAGCGGCTCCTGTGCGTCCGCGATATGATTACCGAGAAGGGGCTCAATATCGAGGGCGTCCGGCGGATGATGTCCATGATCCCGTGCTGGAAGTATTATCCCGACTGCTCGCTGGAGGAGCATCCCGGTTGTCCGGCGTATACAACCTCAAAAGCCCCATGCTGGGCGCTGGAGGGCAAGCCGGAAGTCTGTGAAAATCAGGACTGCTACAACTGTCCCGTCTACCAGATGCACATCGAATGCGACCAGATCAAGTCGCTTTACCATATAGATACAGAACCGATGACATTTCAATCATTTGAGAGTTAAGGAGAACCTATGAAAGGCAAACTATGGTGGATCGGGATGTTTCTGCTGCTCTTTTTCGGCAGCATGTCCTCCGTCTACGCCCAGTGCGGCGCGTCCCTCTCCTCGTGCAAGACCTGTCACGAGGTAAAGCGAGCCATGCCGGTGATGACAAAGGGGGACTGGCACAAGGATCACTCCTTCGGCGATTTCTGTGAGTTCTGCCACGGCGGCAATACGGCATCCAAGGTGCAGGCGGAAGCCCACGAGGGCATTAATATGATTCCGGTGAAGACACCGGGCAATACCTGTAGTTCCTGCCATCCGGATGATTACAACGATCGGGCGCAGACCTACGCAGAGATTCTGAACGTGGAGATTGACGAATCCGGTGGCGGTGCAGAACAGACTGCTTCCAACGATGTCGCCACGGATGCACCCGCCGAAGAGAAGTCTTCTGGTGAATCGACGAATATTGCTAAATCCGAACCGGTCACTTCGGTTTCGGTGCCCAGCGGCGGAGAAGTGGTCGACTTCAACGAACTGTTAAACGAAGACCCCGACGAGCATCCTATCAATACCGGAAACGCAATCCTCATCGTTCTGATTATTGGACTGAGTATCGTCTTCCTTGGCATGTACTGGGGATTCAACCGGGATGAGATCAAAGCGAAGGTGAAGAAGATTGCCGATGAAACGTCCGATGCTGACGACGAATCGCAAACACTCTCATCGGACGAGTCCAGAGACGAATTGATCGCAGTGCTGGAGCGGCGTCCGAATCTCAGGCAACTCTTCTATCAGCTACAGGATGCCGATCCTCTGGTAATTGATGCGCTTATTTCCATCACCAGCCAGAATGGCGAATCGGAGAAGCTTATCAAATCGCTGGGAAGAGTCGACATGGAATTGCTGAAGAGAATGCAGACGCTCAACGACAGCGAGCTGGACGTGCTCTTGACGCTCGCCCGGAAGATGTAGGAGGACATTATGGACTGGATAATTGAACAGATGCGCAAGAAAACCTGGTCGCCCTACGCAGCCGGTGTCTTCTTCGGACTGGTAAACGTGCTGGCGCTCATTATGATCAGCAAGCCGCTGGGGGCGTCATCAGCGTTTGGCAAACTAGTGGGGCTCGGACTGAGTGGTGTTTTCCCGAAAGCGGTGGACATCATGTACTTCAAATTTGTGGCGCCGCCTGCGGTAAACTTTACCGTTATTATACTGCTCGGCGTGGTCATCGGCGGATTCATTTCTTCAAAGATGAGCGGTGATTTCCGTTGGCGAACCGTCACCGATGAACAGTGGATCGACATGTTCGGTCCCGCAATATGGAAAAAATGGGTCGTGGCGTTCCTCGGTGGCATTATCCTGGAGTTTTCAGCCGGACTCGCCGGCGGATGCACCAGCGGACTCGCCATATCCGGCACCATGCAGCTGGCGCCCTCAGGGCTCATTTTTATCGGGGGACTTTTTACTACAGGGATCCTGACATCGCTGCTGATCTATGGGAAGAAGTGGTAAGTCCAATAAACAAGATTAAGAGTAAGATTACGATTATGATTAAGATGAATAAGGACAAAAAATTATGGAACTGACACTGTGGGAATTTATCTGGAGTCTGATTCTTGGGATCGCCTTCGGGATCGCGCTGCAGAAGGCGCAACTCACCAAGTACAGTAAGATCGTTAACGTGTTCCGCTTCAAAGATCTGTCGGTGCTCAAGTTTATGCTGACCACGCTGATCACCGCCATGCCGCTGATATTTATTCTGAAGGGTATGGGAGCGCTGAGTCTGTCCAACGTGAATCCGACCTACTTTCTCGGGAATTTTGTCGGCGGAGCAATATTTGGCGTCGGGATGGCGGCAGCGGGATTTTGTCCCGGCACAGTTGCAGGAGGCATAGGACAGGGCAGCCTGGATTATCTCATTCCCGGCGGACTGGGATTTCTGACCGGCGCATACATCTTTGGACAGACCTACACGTCGGTATTTACCAAACTCTCCAGCATCGGGAACATCGGCTCCATCACCATCCCGGAATGGCTGGACGTCAACCAGTGGCTGTTCATCTTTTTCTTTGTGCAGATGACGCTGGTGCTGTTTTACTTCCTGGAGAAGAAGGGTATTAAGTAAGGAAAAAATAGCACGCAGATGACGCAGAAACGGCAGGATGAACACAGATGAAAAACGAAAGACGAAAACAATAAAATTTATTACATGCTTTTTATCAGCGGTCATCTTTTTAATCAGCGTCATCTGCGTGCAAAGTTGTTAATCGAATAACAAAGGCAACAACATGAGTAAGGATGAGAGAGACGATATTGTGCAATATTCCATGTCACGGAGGAAGTTCCTCGGGCTGAGTGCCGCTGGTGCGGCTGGCGCGTCGCTGACGGGACTCGGCTTTGACAAGCTCCAGGCGTACGCCGCCAAACATGGGGACGTAGCAAAGACCACCATCCCCGATGGCGAAGTCCACACGCTATGCGAAATGTGCGTCTGGCGTTGTGGAGTGATTGCCAAGGTGCGGGACGGCAAAATCACCAAACTGGAGGGCAATCCAGACCACCCGCACTCGCGCGGGAAACTTTGTCCGCGGGGACAGGCCGGACTCGGCATGACCTACGATCCGGATCGGGTGAAGACACCGCTGATCCGCGTCGGCAAACGCGGCGAGGGGAAATTCCGCAAGGTGACCTGGGAAGAGGCGCTGGATTACACCGCCGCCCGGATGAACGAACTCAAGGAGAAGTACGGCGCGGAGTCGATGATCTTCTCCACCACGCACAACCTGATCCAGCAGCAGTTCGAGAATCTGTTGCGGGCGTACGGGAGTCCCAATTACGGCACCCAGCGCGGACTCTGCTTTAACGCGATGATCACCGCCAACAGCCTCACCTGGGGACTGGATGAACCAGGACGGGACTACAGTGACACCGATTACGTCATCTATACCGGACGGAATCTTATGGAAGCGATCTCCAACTCTGAGACACAGGATCTGGTGGAGGCATTAGCGAAGGGCGCGAAGGTTGTTGTCCTTGATCCGCGGTTTACCAAGACGGCAGCGCGGGCGACGGAGTGGGTGCCGATCAAGCCGGGCAACGATCTGGCGTTTTATCTCGCTATGTTGCACGAGATTATCAAGAACGACTGGTACGATCACGAATTCGTGGAAGAGTACACCCACGGATTTGACCAACTGGCAAAGGAAGTCCGGCAGTACACGCCCGAGTGGGCAGAACAGCGGTGCGATGTACCCGCTGAGAACATCCGTAGGATCGCCCGGGAATTCTCCGTGGCGGCGCCGAGAGCATTTGCCCATCCCAACTGGCGCACGTCCAACTTCGAGAACTCGTTCCAGACAGAGCGCGCTATTGCCATACTGAATGCTATTTGCGGATGCTGGTCGCAACCCGGTTCGCTGCAACCGGCAGCAGGCGAGGGCGAAGGTGTGGAACTGGGAGGCATCCCGCAGCCGCCGTATCCCAGAGTGAGAGCATTGCGACTGGACGGCGTTCCGTGGCAGCATCCGGTAGTGCCGCTGAAACTCGGCATTTTCCAGAAAAACCGCGATGCCATCCTCACCGGGAAACCGTATCAGGCGCACGGTTGGTTCATCTACAGACAGAATCCGCTGAGTTCCATCTCCGATCGGCGCAAGACGCTGGAGGCGTTCTCCAAACTCGACTTCATCGTGACCATCGACATCATCATGAACGACACCGCGTATTACTCGGACGTCATCCTGCCGGAAGCCACCTACCTGGAGCGCTACGATCCGCTCATGGTCATGGAGGACTCGGTCTTCATCCGGCAGCCGGTCATCGAGCCTCTTTTCGACTCCAAGCCGGGACTCTGGATTTTCCAGGAGATCGGCAAGCGACTGGGACTCGAAGAGTACTTCCAGTACGAGGGCGAGGAGGACTACATCACACAGCAGATCAAGCCACTGGATGTCACTCTGGATGAACTCAAGAGCAAGGGACATTTCACCGTAGAGAAGGAGCACGCTGCGGAGCATTCTGATGAACTCCACTTCGGCACCAAGACCGGAAAGGTGGAACTTTCGTCTACAGTGCTGGAGCAGTTGGGAATGAAAGGCGTCCCGCACTGGCAGGAGCCGATGACGCCATCGGAGAACCAATTCTATCTGCTTACCGGAAAGGTCGCAACTCATACCCAGTTTGCCACGCAGAACAACGAATATTTGCACGATCTTTTCCCGGAGAATCCGCTCTGGATCAACACCAGGGAGGCGGAAAAGCGCGGAATTGAAAATGGCGACGACATCTATGTGGAGAGCGAAATCGGGAAGGTGAAGACCAAGGCGTATGTCACCGAGGGAATCCGCCCGGACAGCGTCTTCATGGTGGCAGGATTCGGGCACGTTTCCAAAGGACTACGCACAGCGTTTAACGAAGGCGTAAGCGACTCGGATCTGCATAAGTCATATACCGATCCGGTTTCCGGAAGCCAGGCGCTGTCTCAGACATTCGTCAAAGTGTACAAAGCATAAACGGGAATAGATTATGGCAACGAAGCGATTTGCATTTGTGATTGAAACGGAACGCTGCATCGACTGCAAGGCGTGCATGGTCTCCTGCTCGGTGGAAAACAACGTGCCGGTGGGACATCACCGGAACTGGGTGCATCAGATCGGCATCAAGGGCACGTTCCCGGATGTGGGGATGTCCTTTGAGCCGGGACAGTGCATGCACTGTGAGAATCCGCCGTGCGAGCGGGTCTGTCCGGTGGGCGCTACCTATCGTCGGGATGACGGTTTGGTGATGGTAGATCAGGATGTCTGTATCGGGTGCAAGTACTGTATCGAAGCGTGTCCGTACGACGCGCGCTATTTCAACGAAGAGACTGGGGTCACCGATAAGTGTACGGCGTGCGTCCACCGCGTCTACCAGGGCGAGGAGCCCGCGTGTGTGGCGACCTGCATCGGCGATGCACGGCATTTTGGTGATATCAACGATCCCGGCAGCAAGGTCTCCAAACTGCTGGCGACCAACGATTATTATCGCGTTTACGAGGCCGCAGGTACCGAGCCGGCGGTGTATTATATCTACAAGGGAGGACGAAAAGCATGACGGAATTCCACTGGAACTGGCTCATCGTCAACTACCTCTTTTTAGCAGGGATAAGCGCCGGCGCATTTGCCACATCCGGACTGGCAAACTACTTGGGAGGACAGAAGTACGGCACCGTCGCAAAGGTCGGCGCCTACATCGCGCCATTCCCGGTAATTATCGGCACGTCGCTACTCCTGTTTGACCTGGGGAAACCGCTCAGGTTCTGGCGGCTTTTTGCAGGGATTCAGTGGACGTCTCCCATGTCCATCGGAAGCTGGCTGCTCAGCATCTTCATCGTCATTAGCCTGGCTTATTTCCTGCTCTGGCTCCCGAAACCGTACAGCAATTTCGTGCGTGTGCCGCGATCACTCAAGGATATCATCAGATTGAAAAACTGGACAAAACTCACACCAGGGGAAAACTGTCGCTGGCGCCTCATTCTCGGAGCAGTTGGATTACCACTCTCGGTCGGCGTAGCGATGTATACCGGTGTGCTGCTCGGAGCCGTCCCGGCGCGTCCGTTCTGGAACACGCCCATGGTGGCACAGCTGTTTCTCTTCTCGGCGATGTCCACCGGCGTCGGTGCAATCCTGGTGATCAGCGCCATCATGACACGACACTCGGAATCGTATCACGAGAAGGTGCTGCTCAACTCCGTAGATACGGTACTGATTGTGTTCGAGATTTTTATGATTATCCCGTTTCTGCTGCACCAGACGCTGTCCACATGGAGCCACAAAGAAGCAGTCGGACTGATCATGGGTGGCGAATTCACAGCGCAGTTCTGGATCGGCGTTATCCTCATCGGGATACTGATACCGCTGTCCATTGAAATTTACGAGTTGTGGCATCTGGTGGTGAAAAAGCACATGCCAAAGATGCGCATTAATCTCGGTATGATAAGTGGCGGCTTGGTTATTATCGGTGGGCTAATGTTACGGTACGTATTTGTTTATGCCGGACAGGTATCGCACTTTTTGCCGCATTATTAAATGAATTCACTTTAGGCGAGAGAGATGACAGTATTGAACCATAAATTCCTCGAAAAGCCGCTCTTCGACAAGCTCAGAGTGACTTTCCGAGGCGTCATCCTGAGCTTGTCGAAGGATAAGACGCCGGTGAAAACCTGAAAAAGACGTATAGAGGAGTCACTGTGAGTTCGTCGAAGAGTGAACTCCCCGGGAAGAAGAATGAGTCATTTCGAGGGAGCCCCGATTTTAATCGGGGCGATTCGAGAAATCTCATTAAAAAATATTCCGGAGAAAAAATGATGAGATCTTTCGACTCCATCCCCGGCAACTGCCGGGGATTCCGCTCAAGATGACTTTTCTTAGTGAATGGTAGGAGGCTTATGAGTAAATCGAAAACTAAATCCGTCCTCCTCAAATTCCTGTTGCACCTTCATCCGCCGCGGATTCCGGAATCGTCGACGAAGTTCAGTTATACGTTCGGTTTAGGCGGACTGGCAATTTTCTCGTTCTTGCTGACGACCATCACCGGGATTGTTCTGTTGTTTCAGTATTCACCGACGCCGGAGAGCGCCCACGCCTCCATGGAACAGATCGCCACGGTGATTCCATATGGCTGGTACATTCGGAATCTGCATTTCTGGTCGGCACAGGTACTGGTGATCACAGCGGTGCTTCACATGCTCAGAATCGTGCTGACCGGCGGCTACCTCAGGGGACGATCGTTCAATTTCCAGATCGGACTGATTCTGTTAGTATTGTTGTTTATTACCGATTTTACGGGGTTCCCCCTCCGGAGGGATGCAGAATCACATTGGGCGCTGGTCGTTGGGACGAACCTGATTAAGACCATTCCGGTGATTGGAGCAGGGTTATATGAGTTCATCGTCGGCGGAGCTGAAATCACCGGTACCACTTTGCTGCGATTCTACGGCTGGCACATCTTCGGTCTGCCGTTCATCGCGACAATTCTGGTTGTCTATCACATCTATCGGATACGCAAGGACGGCGGGATTTCGAGGAAAAAGGGCAATTCGCGTCCGGCGTCGATTACCAGAGAGCAGCTGGTGAAGAAGGAAGTGCTGTTTATGCTCGCGGCACTCGTTGGACTGATCCTTCTCTCCGTCTTCTGGACGCCTCACCTCGGATTATCCGTTGAGAGTAGTCCGCAGCTCACAGAAGTCCAGGCGCCGTGGATATTTTTGGGCATCCAGTTTCTGCTCCGGTATCTGCCCCCAGTTATTGCTGGGATAGTGATCCCTATTGCGATTCTGATATTCTGGGCGGCGATGCCGTACCTCGACAAAAAGGATGATCTTCAAGGAATCTGGTCGCCTGAACCGCGAAAGCGCTTTTGGTTAACATTTGTGTTAACGCTGGCATTCATTGGCGGCACGATGCTGGCGGAGGTGGTGGTATAATCTCAAGCGCTGGCAGCCCTGCAGGGCTGCCAACGCACATTTCATAATGAAAAGTATTAATACAAATACCACCTACATGCTCACAGCCATCCTGCTCATCCTCGCCAGTTATCTGGTCTACCAAAAAGAGAGCAGAACAGATTGGAAACAGTATCAGAACGAGTACTATTCGCAGGCGAGTCTGTCAGATTCTGCAGATATTAAGATCATCTCGATAACACCGACGCTCACCGGCGAACCGGAACTGTGTCTGACCTGCCACACAGGTGTAGAGCAGATCAGCGAATCCCATCCGGTGGAGTCGTTTGGATGCACGACATGCCACGGTGGCAACGGGATGACGCTGGACAAGGATCGCGCCCACGCCTCGCTAATCGGTGGAAGAAATCCGTCAGGACTTTCCACAGCAAGACAGAGTTGCGGAATGAGTCCCACAGGCGTGGCGTGTCACACCGGATTCACCGGCGACGAGTCCTGGCGCAACATGATCGATCGGGTGGAAAGAAGTCTTCAGGCAACAGAAGCCGGTGCAATCGCGCAGGTGCGTTATACATTTGGAATCTCTCGATCGCTGCATCCGGAATACGGAACGAGGGCTGTAAAGGATGATTCGGTGATGAATCCGGATTTTCCGAACAAACTCGGCGATATCTTTGTAAAAATTGAGCAGGATTCCATCTCTGGAAACCTTCATCCAATGGAGGCAAAGTTCGTGAAAAACTGTCTCACATCTGGGTGTCATCTGAACAGCGAGGGCATCGACAAAGAGTACTATCACCGCTCCAGCGGTTGCGCTTCGTGTCATATTCTCAGCGACAAAGACGGACTATACAAAGGTGTAGATGTGACGATTGATGCTGCCGAGCCGGGACACGGAAAAGCACACGAAATGACCGTTTCGATTCCTTATACCCAGTGTAATCACTGCCACAATCGCGGCATATATTCGCTGAAGCAGATGGAGTTCATCGAGCGGGACGACCTCGATCCGCGTGCGATGCAGTTTATGTCCAAACAGGAGCGGCGCCACAAAGATTATTACATCCCGATGGCACAGTATGCATCGTGCGAGGTGACGCTGGACTGCATCGACTGTCATACCCACAACGAGATTATGGGCAATGGTGATATCTATCCTGAGAAGAAAGCCGCTGTGGAAGTCCAGTGCGCCACCTGTCACGGCACAATCGAATCGCCACCGGAGTTTGCGGTGATAAAGTCGCTGGAGCAGGAAGATGTGTTCATCGCGGATATCAACGAACACATCTCACCACAGGTTGGCGACACCGTGGCGGTTACGAAACGCGGAACACTGTTTCCTTCGGTGAAAAAAGTGGACGGACGGTGGCAGCAGACCTTGAAGGTGGATGGAACGTTGTATCCTGTTCCGCTGGCGTACGGATCTGCCTGCGAGCAGAATGTCGAAGAACAGGATTCGCCCAGTTGCCACCAGTGTCACGATGAGAGCGATAAATCAAATCTGATTGGGATGCAATGATGAGCGAAAAACAAATAAATAGCACTGTGTCCAAAGGCGACAGTCGCCGGAGTTTCCTGAAAAAAGTTGCCGGTGTCTTTTTGTTGGGCGGACTCTTTTCCCAGGGATGGTTTGCACTCAGGTCAATGAATTCGCCGGGAATCCAGCGAGCAGTCAATCGCTATAAACTCGGGAAACCGGAAGATTTCCAGGACGGTTTTACCTTCATCGAACACGCGAAGGTTTTTGTGGAAAAACAGGGCGATGAATACGCGGCACTCTCCGCAGTTTGCACTCATCTGGGATGCACTTTAAAAAAAGAGAACGAGGGTACTTCCCAATATTTCCAGTGTCCGTGTCACCGTTCAAAATTCAACGCGGATGGTAAAAATATTGCTGGGCCAGCGAACAAACCGCTGCAGTATCTCGAATTGTTAATCAGTCCTGATGACGGGCAGTTGATGGTTGATTTAAGTAGTCCTATTGGGAACCGGAAGGCATTGGTCGTATAATCTATCCTTACTTGCATGCCTGATTAAAGCCCGGTTCATAATAAATTTCATTGTTATCTTTATTGCACTTTTTTTTTAGAAATCCCAAAGGGATCCCTACGGGGAAAGTGCTAAAAAATCGGGCTGGAACATTCCTTTCTAGAACGACTACATTGGGTTCCGGGAGGAATACGAAACTCCCCCGGCAAGCCGGGGTCAAACAGTCGAATTCCTCTGGCCGTCACCCAACAGTCGTTCCTACAAAAGGAATGTTGAGGCCCATAGATATATCGTACAGGGTAACTTTTCGTACCGTCGGGATTTTTTTCCCGCCTGTGGCGGCATGGAGTAAATTCGAAGGGCCCGGGATGTAGTGAAACGGAATCCTGGGTAAAGTTAAAAAAAGCTAGCGCCAACAGCCCTATAAGGGAATGTCGGCGCCAAGAATTTTCTCACTTTTGGTATCCGGTTTTTAAATGTAACAATTTTCATCTTGTTTTTTTATTTATAAAAGTGTTGAAAATGCCGTATTTAAAGGGGTTCCGTCACATCCTGTTTTTACCGGAATACATTTTGCTCTTTTTATTATCTGAGAAATTTCAATCCGAATATCTACATATTTCCCATCCGTGAATTGCATCAAAAGTCCGGATGGGATACCACAATTAAGCAAGATTGCAGGAGTCTATTATGGGTGATAACGGAGCCGGAAACGGCATATCCCGCCGGAAGTTTCTGAAGGGATTCGGCACCGGCATGGTCGGCAGTACCGTGATTCTGAACAGTTTGGGCGCTGCCACCAAAGAAGAGAAAGAGCAGATGCGCGAGTATCTGCAGAACGCCGAACCGCTGACCCTGACCGTCAATGGTAAAAAACATCGGCTGATGGTAGAGGCACGGACGACCCTTGCGGAGGTTCTGAGAAATCATCTCCAGCTGACCGGCACGAAAATCGTATGCAACCAGGGTGAATGCGGCGGCTGTACTGTTCTGCTGGACGGGATGGCTATTTACAGCTGCCATCTGTTGGCGCTGGACGCTGCCGGAAAATCCGTCACAACTATCGAGGGACTGTTGACCGGCGAAGAACTCCATCCGCTGCAGGAAGCGTTTGTGGAGAAGGACGGGCTCCAGTGTGGATTCTGCACGCCGGGTCAAATTATGGCGGCGAAAGAACTGCTGGCGAAAAATCCTAAGCCGACCCGGAAGGAAATTCAGCACGGGATGGCGGGCAATATCTGTCGCTGTGCTGCCTATCCAAAGATAATCGAATCGGTGGAGTACGCCGCCGGTGTGAGCAATTCGAAATAATTCCAGGGCAATCCGGAGAAAAAAATGGCAAAAAAGATAGTCAAATCACGGTTCTACTTCGAAGAGGGCTTCCAGGAGCATTTGGCCGAGGTCTCAACCGACAGCCCCAAATCGTGGGGCGATAACGATACACTGGAAATCGTCGGAAAGCCGGTCTCCCGAATTGACGGGTATGACAAAGTGAGCGGCACAGCGGTCTACGCTTTTGACAAGATTTCCCCAAAGATGACTTATGCGCGGACGCTCCGCTGTCCTCATCCCCATGCGAAAATCAAGTCTATCGATTCCAAAGCGGCGGAGAAGGTGCAGGGTGTCCTGAAAATCCTGACACACAAAAACGCGCCCAAAATTCCATGGTATGGAATGAGTTACCTGTTTGATCCGCACCTGCGGTTCGAGGGCGATGAGGTAGCGGTTGTGGTCGCCGAAACCGAACAGATTGCGGAAGATGCGCTCAAACTCATCCAGGTGGAATACGAAAAATTACCGTTCGTCACGGATGCTGGCGCTGCCATGGAGGACAGTGCGCCACAAATCCATGATTCCGGAAACATCGCTGGCGGCGAGCCGGACAGGTACAGCCGTGGAGATATAGAGGAGGGATTTGGTGCGGCAGATTTCGTCCAGGAAGATACCTTCAACACGCAGGTCGTCATCCATAATCCCACAGAAGTCCACTGCAGCACGGTCAACTGGGACGGCGACGATCTGGTGGTCTGGGATTCCACCCAGGGCATATTCGGCGTGCGGGATACGGTGGCGAGATCCCTTAAAATTCCGGCCAACAAGGTACGGATTATCAAAAAGTACATGGGCGGCGGATTCGGCGCCAAACTGACCACCGGTAAATACACAGTCATGGCGGCGCTGGCAGCCAGAGATATCGGTCGACCGGTGAAGATTGCGGTGGATCGCAGGGCAATGAATCTCGCTGTCGGCAACCGCCCGGATTCTGTTCAGACATTGAAAATTGGAGCGAAGAAGGACGGTACGCTCACCGCAATATCACATTCTTCGTACGGTGCTGCTGGCGCATATCCCAGCGGCGCGGGATGCAGCTGGCCGGCGCGTTCCATGTACCAATGCCCTAATGTGTTTACAGAGGATTACACTGTGTTCATCAACGCCGGGCCGGGCAGACCGTTTCGCGCGCCGGGGCATCCCCAGGGGACGTTCGCGCTGGATTCCATCCTGGATGACGTGGCCGAAAAACTGGATATCGACCCCATGGAATTCCGCTTACGCAATTTCGCTGAGCAGGATCAGGTCTCGAATCAACCGTACACGAGTAAACTCTTGAAAGAAGCATACGAAAAAGGCTCGCAAGCCATCGGATGGGAGAAGCGTCGCAGTCCAGCAGGTTCTGATGAAGGTCCAATAAAATCCGGGATCGGTATGGCGTCGCAGATCTGGTGGGGCGGAGGCGGCCCGCCGGCCGGAGCGACTATTCGTCTTAATAGGGACGGCAGCATCCGGGTCATCGCCGGGACGCAGGATATCGGCACCGGCACCTACACCATCATGGCGCAGGTCGCGGCGGAAGTCCTGGAAATTCCCATGGAAAAAGTTGAAGTCATTTTGGGCGATACTGCGGTGGCGCCCTACTGCGGCGGCAGCGGCGGCAGTACTACGGCGGCGTCGGTTACTCCAGCTGTCCGTAATGCCGCAGAAAAGATGAAGGCGAAACTCATCTCCGGGGCTGCGGCTGTGCTGGAGGTGCCGGAAAATCAATTGACCTACAACGATGGCGTGATCACCGATTCCAATGATGGGGAGACCCGTATCACAATTTCTGAGATCGTTCGGGAGCTCCGGGAGCAGGTGCTGATCACTAACGGCGCCCGTGGCGAAAATCCCGACGGATACTCGGTGCAGACGTTCGGCGCCCAGTTTGCGGATGTGTCGGTGGATACGGAGACGGGAATCGTAACGGTCAACCGAATTGTCGCATCCCACGATATCGGTCGCGTCCTGAACCGGAAGACGCTGGAGAACCAGTTTCACGGCGGGATGATCCAGGGCATGAGCTACGCGCTGATGGAGGAGCGGGTCATTGATCAGAATACCGGCAAGGTGCTCACCACCAACCTCCACAACTACAAACTCCCCACAGTGAAGGACATCCCGGAGATGGAGATCATCATTGTGAGCGAATCCGATGATATGGTGAATAGCACAGGCGTCAAGGGCATCGGCGAGCCGGCGATTATTCCGACGGCTGCAGCCATCGCTAATGCGGTGTACAACGCCATCGGCGTGCGGATTAAGAGCCTGCCGATTACGCCGGATAAGGTGCTAAATGCGCTATACGGATGAGACAACTACAATAGCACGCAGATGACGCAGAAAAAACCGATTTACACAGATAAAAAATTAAAGATAGTTTGTATATCAGCGGTAATCTACCCAATCTGCGTTCCCCGACTTGTCGGGGACAGCGTGCAATTAAGTCAATAACAAAAGGTATCTGACATGCGAAATTTCAAATATCTCCAACCGAAAACGCTGGACGAAGCCAGCACACTCCTTGCTGAGTCAGGAACCGGTGCCCTGCCCATGGGCGGCGGGACGGATCTGCTGGGAATACTCAAAGAAGACATCGCCGCTCCGGAAAAAGTGGTGAATCTGAAGTCCGTCCCGGGGATGCGGGAAATTCAGTATTCCAAAAGTGACGGTCTCACCATCGGCGGACAGGTGACGATTACGGAGATTGCTGAGAGCGATGCCATCCCGGAGCAGTATAAGATTTTGACCGAAGCGGCCAACGTCATCGCATCGCCGCAGCTCCGGAATGTCGGAACTCTGGGCGGGAATCTCTGTCAACGACCGCGTTGCTGGTATTTTCGCGGGGATTTCGACTGTCTCCGAAAAGGCGGTGACGTCTGCTATGCGGTCGGCGGTGAGGATAAGTATCACTGTGTCATCGGCGGCGGTCCGTGCTTTATCGTCCATCCGTCGGATATGGCGGTGGCGCTGCTGGCTTTGGATGCACGAGTAGAGATTTTTTCTGCCGGAAGCTCCAAAACGATTCCGCTTAGCGAATTTTTCGTCTTGCCCAACGAAGATTACACTGTGGAAAATATCCTGGAACAGGGAGAAATCGTGACGAAGGTGCACGTTCCGACGCTGCCGAATAACGCCAAAAGTCATTACATCAAGATCATGGAGCGGCAAGTCTGGGATTTCGCCGTGGTGAGCATAGGTGCGGTTGTCCGCGGAAATTCCCGGAAGATAGACTCCGGCCGGATCGCGTTCGGCGGCGTGGCGCCGGTGCCGTGGACGGAAGCCGAATTGAATAATGCGATCGCCGGACTCTCAACGGATGAGGTATCTTTGGAAAAACTGAAATCGGTGGCGCTAAAAGATGCGGCTCCCATGGACAAGAACGCCTACAAGGTGCCGTTGGCGCGAAACCTGGTGAAGCGGGTGTTGCGGGAACTGAGTTAAAACGGCGAAGATCCACCGCAGAGACGCAGAGGTCACAAAGAACGACAAAAAATTAAACACTGAAAAACACCGAAAACACTGATAAAATAACAACAGACTGCAAACAACGACTCACTAACAAAAACGATTAGGAGTAAGATTACGATTAAGATTAGGAGTGGGATTTCCCGAGTACTTAACGCTAACACGGTAACACATTAACACGTTGTTACCTGAGCACCCGAACACTTAAACACTTAAACACTTGAACACTTTGACACTGTCATAAACATGGAAAATATCTATAGAAAAATTGCAGAATTGATTGAAAACGGCCAAGCCGGCGTCTTAGTCACCGTCATCGATGTGTCCGGATCGGCGCCGCGGCACCCGGGCAGCAAGATGCTGGTGCTGGGGGGCGGGACCATCGTTGGAACGATTGGGGGCGGAAAGTTGGAGGTGGATGCGATTGCCGAGGCGTCCAAGGTCTCTGCCGAACAGGGAATGGTGAAGAAATCTTTCGTGCTGAACGAGGAGAACGACATGCTCTGCGGCGGGACGGCGGAACTGCTGTTCGAGCCGGTGGGGTCGAAGGAGCATCTGGTTATCTTTGGTGCGGGGCATATCGGTTACGCCCTGGCGCCGCTGGCGAAACAGGCGGAATTTCGGGTGACCATTGTGGATGATCGCCCGGAGTATGCCAATCCGGAGCGGTTTCCTGATGCGGATAAAATTGTTGCAGAAGAGTATCCGGGAATCTTTGACAGCGTGAATTTGACTAAGCGAAGTTACGTGGTCATTGTGACCAACAAGCACATCCACGACGAGGAAGTGCTTCGGTTTGCACTGGAGCAGCCGCACAAATATATCGGGATGATCGGGAGCAGGAATAAGTCCCGGAAAGTCCTGGAGCATCTCCGGAAGGACGGCTTCGGTGAGGAACTGTTGTCCACGGTTCATACGCCGGTGGGCCTGAACATCGGAGCCGAAACGCCGTTCGAGATCGCCGTGAGCATCCTGAGTGAGATGATCGCCGTGAAACGTGGTATGGATACGGATTCGCTCTCGATGAAGTTGCCCAAAGAAGTCCATGCCAAATAACATCGCCGGGATTATTCTGGCGGCGGGAAAATCTTCCCGATTCGGCGCGCCCAAAGTACTCCAATCCTTTTTAGGTACTCCGTTTGTTACCTGTATTTCGAGTGCGTTGCAAAGTGCAGGCATCCGTGATATATGGCTTGTGCTGGGACATGAATTTGACCAGCTATCCCCAAAAATTCCTTCTAAAAATTCTTTCGAAATTATTGAAAATCCGGATTACGAGCAGGGGCAGTTCTCTTCGCTTCAGACTGGAATTCGCAGTTTACCAGCAGATGTTGCCGGATCAGTTATGTGTCTTGTCGACCATCCTCATATAAATGCTGGTACTTACCGGACTGTTGTCACTGCAGCACGGCAGGATTCCAAATCGATAGTCATTCCGACCTATGAAGACCGGGGTGGGCATCCGGTACATATCCCAGAGATTCTTTTCGAGGATATTGTTGAGGCTGATCCTGCGAAAGTGACACTGCGCGATATTTTTGACTGTTATCGAGATAAAATCATTCGCGTCCCGGTAGATGAGCCGGGCATTCGCTGGGATATCGATACGCCCGAGGATTTGCATCGGATTGAGGCGGAGTACGAGGGATTGTAGCACAAGGTGCCATCTTGTACTGGGAATAATCTCTGGAGAAAAATTTACGAGATTCCTCCGCTTCCCCGATAAATCGGGGTCGGTCGGAATGACTGGTTAAGGTATACATCGAGCAGGACAGCCTCGCAATCTCATTGCGAGGTTGCGTTATTTGAGGAGACCGCCACCGACCTCTGGAGAGGATCGGCGGCGGGACTTTTTTTATAATCAGACAAATTTATCCAATTAACGCTTGACTTCCCACTAAAGTGTCACTTATCTTTAAATCAGATAATAAAGTCTGAATAAAGGGATAAATAATATGACTGACAATACACAATCAGCGGCACCTAAGGTGGAAACCCTGTCTGAGATGATTGATTACCAGGAAGGTGCGGTGGTGAGTCGAACCTTACTCAAAAAGAATACGGGGACATTGACCTTGTTTGCCTTCGATAAGGGCGAGGGACTGAGCGAACACACCTCGCCGTACGAGGCCTTTGTCCACATCATCGATGGGAAATCCCTGATTACCATCTCCGGTGAGGAATATCACCTGGAATCTGGTGAGGTGATCACGCTCCCGGCCGATGATCCACACGCGCTGAAGGCAACGGAACGGTTCAAAATGCTGCTGACTATGATTCGGGAGAAATGATAAAATTCCCGTCGCCGATCGCTATCCGCGTCGGTGACGGTTTAAATTTCATAAGACTGTCGGCGGCTCTATTAGCGGCCACCGACAGTACTAAACCGGGAAATACGGAGCAGAATGCTCCGGTTTCAATAAAGACGAGACGTAAAATTTTAACGAGGAGGATGAGATGATTTTGAAAACATCCCGGTGGAGTATTGCACTCCTGTTATCATTGGGTATGCTAATTGGTTTACCACAGATCGGTAATGCGCATTGTGATAAAATGGACGGTCCGGTGGCACAGGCGGCTATTGAGGCACTGGATACCGGCGAATTCCAGAAAATCCAGATTTGGGTCGGCGCAGATGAAGAACAGGAATTACAGTCTGCATTTGAACAGGCGGCTGCGGTCCGGCAGGAAAGTAATCAGGCCAAAGAATTGGCCGATCAGTATTTCGTGGAAACGGCTGTCCGGCTACATCGCGAATCCGAGGGAATGCCCTTTACCGGAGTCAAACCCGCCGGTATCCCAAATCCGGAAGATATTGTTGCCGGCGATAAGGCACTTGAGTCCGGCGACGTAGATGCCATCATGAAGGTGCTCCAGGAAGAGCTGCGCACTGAAACCGAAAAATGGTTTCAAAATGCGATGGAAGCCAAGAAAAACAAAGGACAGAGCGTAGAAGCCGGCCGGGAATGGGTGGATGCATACGTAAAGTATATCGTCTACGTGCATAGCCTTTACCAAAAGATTAATGCCGGACCTGCTCATGGAGTAGGCGAGTAAATTTCATTTTATGCCGGACCCTGAATCTGGACGGTTTCTTCGGAGGAAGGGTCCGGTGTTTTCATTTAATTTTACCCCCGGATAATTGATGCCATCCGGGAATTCCATCCGGACAATTTTTCCGGTTATTACCGTATCTGGTATTTTATCTCTGCCTTTGTATCCGTCCATAATCTACACACTGTTAAGCAATTTTTTCTGAATTGCTGCATATAGCATATTCATTTCGAAATAGTGACCGGTATATGATACCGTAAATTGTGCACTATCCTAAGTTGTTGATAATACAATAAATATCAGAATAGGTTAATCAATGTAGATAGTAAAACAGAGCAGCGGGAATTCCATATTTTTTATGATATTTCGGTGTATTTCTCATGAATTATCATATCTTTGCCCATTAGCAACTGAGCCAAATATCTGCTCCCGCATCCCGGAGATTCAAATTTCGAATCTGGCATTAAATTTGTCATTGAATATGTGACTTGTGATGCCGGAAAAATCGTCGGTTTGCTTTATCGGCTCAGATGGTGGATCAGTACTGAGCGCAGATTGCCATTGCCGGTTGGAACAAAACCATAAAGAATTGACTCCAAAAATCCAGGATGCATATTTCACTTCATATCATAACGGTTTGCCAGCCCTGTGGGTGGTCTGATATGTTTGACGGCCTATGGAGGTACCGTTGAATTTTTATGCCTTATTATCGCTGGTATCAGCCGTTGTCACCTTTGTCTTCGGAAACTTTGTTTATTACAAAGAACCCCATAAAAAAATCAATCGGCTTTACTTTATCTTTGCTTCGCTGGGAGCTTTTGTCGCCCTGTGTGAGTTTATGGTCCGCAGTGCCGAATCCTATTCCGTAGCGAATTTTTGGGATCATTTGGCAACGCCATGGTTACTGTTCCCCCCGATATTATTGCATTTGATCTTATTACTCCGGGATCAGGAGAAGAAATATATTCCTGTGTTGGCCCATGTCTTCATTTATGTACCCGCTGTTGTATTTATGATTTTAAATGGGTTTACCAACCTGGTTATCTCCGATGTCACCCCGACATATTGGGGCTGGACGCACGTTCCGGCTGACTCTCTACTTGGCTACCTTGTCTCGGTATGGGTGTCCGGGCTGGGTTTTGTTACGTTGTGGTTTGGTGTCCGGTATTATCGGGATCATCCGGAATCCGAGGTAAAGAGGCAGCTCCGCTATATCCTCGCCGGGGCAGCGTTTCCGGTTTTTATCGGGTTCCTGACAGAAGGGGTTTTTAAACATCTGCGCCTGGAAATCCCAGGGATGTCAACCCCTGCATTTATGATAGGCAGCATATTGATCGGCTATGGCATCTGGAAACACCGGATGGTGGTTTTAACGCCGGCCACTGCTGCCCGGGAAATATTTGCAACCATGGCGGACTCCCTTCTCATCTCGAACGTAAACGGGATTATCGTGATGGCGAACAAGAGTGCGTTGACACTCCTGGGATATAAGGAATCGGAGCTGGTGGGACAGCCTATCTCCACAATTTTTCACAAAGAATTAGTTACCCGGTTTGGCACCATATCACCCAAAACTAAGGGGGAGACCGTAACCGGTGGAATAGAGGCTGAAGTGATTGCGAAGTCAGGTAATCGCATACCGGTGGCGCTCACCATCTCCGGGATACAGGATCCGTTTAGTGATGAGTACGGCGAAGTGTATGGTATTCGGGATTTAACCGAATATAAACGGAATAAAAGGGCGCTGGAAACGGCATATGCAGAGTTGGAAAAGCGAGTGGAGGAACGGACGGCGGAACTGCAGCATATGAATACGCAGCTTCGGGAGGAAATTTCTGTACGCAAGAAGGTTGAACTGGCTCTGCGAGACTCGGAGAATGACTACCGGGAACTATTCGAAAATGCTCATGATGCCATAATAATTTTCAATCCGGACCATGAGAAAGTGCTGGACGTCAACGAACGCGGATGTGAATTATACGGAATTCCCAGGGGAGATTTTATCAACATGTCCCTTGAGGAGATCTCCCTGGATGTGGACATGGGCAAGTATCACATCAAGAAGACCCTGGCTAAAGGATACAATCATTCCTTTGAAACACGGCACCGACGGCAAGATGGTTCGATCATGGACGTGGAAATTAACGCCTCGGTAACTCAATTCCGCGATCAATGGGCGATCCTCAGTATCAACAGAGATATTACCGAACGAAAAAAAACAGAGGAGATCTTGCGCCGGACACAATTCGCCGTGGATAATGCCCGGGACGCCATTTATTGGATTGGAAAAGATGCAGAGATCGTCTATGTCAACGATGCAGCCTGTGAGGAATTGCAGTATTCCCGGGAAGAACTGCTTGCAATGACCGTGTTCGATATTGATCCGGTGTTTCCCAGGGATGAATGGTACGAGCACTGGCAGCGCTCGGTCGATTTGGGGTCCTATATGATCGAAACAGTTCACCGCACCAGGGATGGCACGGATATTCCAGTTGAGATCGCCATTAATATCATGGAGTTCGATGGACAAACCTATCATTGTGATTTTTCCAGAAATTTGACAAGACGAAAACAGGCCCAGGAAGAACTGGTGAAGAGCGAGCGGCAGTTAAAAGAATCCCAGAAAATTGCCCGTATCGGGCACTATACAGTGAATTTACATACCGGTTGGTGGGAAGGGTCGGATACGGTGTACGAGATTCTGGGAATTTCGACTGATTATCAACGGGATTTAAAAGGAAGCTTCCAGTTAATCCATCCGGATGACCGAGCAAATATATCTGCTTACTTACTGGATGAATCCAATTATACGGAAAACGGATTTAACCGCGAGTTCAGAGTTTGTCGCCCCAAAGATGGGAAAACTTGCTGGGTCCATCTGCTGGGTCGAATGGAGTTCGATGAGGATGGGGAACTCGCCCGGATAATCGGGACGCTCCAGGATATTACCGATCGCAGGAAGGCTGAGGATGCCCTGAGGCTAAGTGAAGCCCGCCTGACCGAGGCGCAGCGGATTGCCAGAGTTGGAAACTGGGATCTCGATCTAAGGACAAATAAGATTTTCTGGTCGGCCGAAGTCTACCGCATTTTTGATCTTGAACCAGGCGATGGGATGGTAACACAGGAATTCTTTTTGTCCTTTATCCCGGCGGAGGAAAGGGCCGTAATGCTTGGGGAGGTTGAGCGTGCCATTGCTACGGGATCGGAATATAAAAATGATTATGCCATTATCCTGAAAGATGGACGGAAACGGCATGTCCACGCGGAGGGAAAGGTTGGTTTTGATGGGGATTCGAATCCCGCCCGGGTGTACGGAACGATTCAGGATGTCACGGAGGTCCGGCGGATTGAGCGGGAACTAAAGAATTCCCTGCAGGAAAAAGAAGTACTGCTCAAAGAAATTCATCACCGGGTGAAAAATAATATGCAGGTGATATCGAGCCTCCTGAATCTCCAGGCCAGAGATATTCAAAGCGAGGAGACTTTGCGGATGTTCCGGGAAAGTGAAAACCGGATACGGTCTATGGCGCTTATCCACGAACAGTTGTACCAGGCCTCGGACCTCGCCAGTATTAATTTTGGCGAATACATACCGACCTTGTCCCGGACGTTGTTTAGTTCCTATAGTCAGTCAGCAGAGCGCGTGAAATTGTCGCTGGATGTAGAACAAATTATGCTGGGAATCGATACGGCAATTCCGTGCGGACTAATTATCAATGAATTGGTCTCCAATGCGCTAAAATATGCTTTCCCCGAGGACCAACAGGGGGAGATTCTGATCGGATTTCACAAAGAAAAATTGCGGGACACAAAGGGGGATGATGATCGCAGAGTGCGATATATTTTGAATGTCTCCGATAATGGTATCGGCTATTCTGACGATATAAAATCAATGGAGGCTAATTCGCTGGGATTGCAGTTGGTCAAGAGTTTGGTACAGCAGCTGAAGGGAACCATACAGGTGGAGAATGGGCACGGTTTGCGCTTTCAGATTGAATTCCAGGATATTGACCGGAGTACCTTCACCTGACTCCGGTCCAACCACGTGGTTGGTGAGAAGACAGCCCTGGGATAAATAGCAGAGAATTACAGGTGCAACGTAAACATGGGTGAGTAGGGGGAGAGGAAGGTATGGCCGCAGACAAAATCCTCATTGTGGAAGATGAGTACATTGTGGCGATGGATATTCGGAGCCGGCTGAAATCGCTGGGATACGAGGTGGTTGGTACGGTGGCCTCCGGAGAGGAGGCGGTGGAAACTGCTGTGGGGTCCCGACCGGATCTGGTATTGATGGATATCATGCTGGACGGTGAGATGGACGGCATTATGGCGGCCGAGCAGATTCAGCAGCAGAGTGGAATCCCTATCGTCTTTTTAACAGCGTATTCCGAACAAGACACCCTGCAGCGCGCAAAAAATACGGAGCCGTACGGATACATTCTGAAACCATTTCAGGAGAGGGAACTCCACGCCAATATTGAAATTGCACTTCACAAATATAGGCTGGAACAGAAAGTTCGGGAACAGGAAGAACGGCTAAAACTTGCCATAGAAGGCGTTGGCGGGGGCATTTGGGATATCGAGTTCAATTCCAATGACTATTACGACTTTCAACAGCACAATATTTTTATTTCCGACGAAATAAAGGAGATTTTACACTATTCCCTGTCGTCAACACCGAATTCCCTGGCCGAGGTTTTCCAATACCTCCACTCAGAGGACCTGGACAGACTGCTTTCAAATTTTGATAAACATCTGAAGAGCAGAACAGAACTTTTGACGTCAGAATTCCGGGTGATTAGAAATGGGGAGGAACTAGGCTGGTTTTCCATCAATGCCAGAAGTCACCGGAATAAAGACGGTGATATTGACCGATTAACCGGGGTAGTTTGGGATGTAACTGAAAGGCAAGAGGCGGGATTACGGCTGGAACGGGTAAACCGGTTGCTCCGAGCTATCCGGAACGTGAACCAACTTATAGTACGGGAAGACAATCCGAAGCGCCTGATCGAATTCAGCTGCGACACCATGGTTGAAACCATGGGATTTGCCGCCGCCTGGCTGGTCTTGTTCGAGCCCATCACCGTGACTGATGATCACCAGATTGCGCTGACCTCAGACCTTCTCTCAGTGAAAGAGTATGCGCAGCGGAATGTTGATGAAGGCTTTACGGAGTTTCTCAAAGAAATTGAACAAGGGGTGCTGTTCCCGTGCACCTCGGGTTGTTTGACGTCGCCGAACCTGACAGTCATCACGGAAAAGAGTGAAATCTGCGAACGATGTCCAATCCATAAAACACATCCGGATGGGGATGTAATGGGGGCCAGAATCGGATACGGGGATACAGTTTATGGAGTCCTCTCTGTGGTTCTCTCAGAGGAATATCAAGATGATCCCGAAGAGCAGGACCTGTTCCGGGAAATGGCCAGTGACATTGGCTTTGCAATGTATGATATTCAGTTGGAAAAGCAGCATCAGGCAGCCATCGACAGGGCAGAACAAGCCCGGGAACAGTTGGAATTTGTCACGGACAATCTCCCGATTATGCTGGCGTATGTAAACTCAAGCGGAGAGTTCGTCCTGGCAAATCAAAATTGTGAAATTCTCTTTGGGCTGTCCAAGGGAGAATTAGTCGGGAAGCGTCCATCCGCTCTGGGCGAGAACAGACTATCGGATAAATTCAGTTCCGCTTTCCGCAAGGTGTCCGCCGGAGAAACGGTCGAAATCAAGGACGTTGTTCAGACTCAAACGGGGGGTGTGCGGCACCTGCAAATCAGTTTTATCCCGGAACCCGGAGAGACCGGCGGATATTTTATTCTGGGCCAGGATATTACCGAACGAGTGGAAATGGAAAAAGAGCGGAAACGGCTTCAGGATCAACTGATGCAGTCTCAAAAGATGGAAGCACTGGGGACCCTGGCAGGTGGGATTGCACATGATTTTAATAATATCCTGACTCCGCTGATTGGATTCACCGAGCTATCCATCCGCCAGATTTCGGAAGAATCCGAAGTATTCGAAAACCTGCAACATGTCCTGGCATCCGGACACCGGGCAAAGGATTTGGTACAGCAAATTCTCACTTTTGGTCAGCGGTCCGAGCACACGCACAAACCGCTTGATATGCGGGACGTACTCGGGGAAACCATCAATCTGGTCCGGGCTTCTTTACCGGCCACGATACGCATCGATACAGAGATTCCGGATGAGTCCGGAATGGTAATGGGCGACCAGACACAAATACATCAAATTATCATGAACCTCTGTACCAACGCCAAGCATGCCATGCGGGAAAAAGGCGGGATCCTCAGTGTCGAGTTGCAGCAAGTAACGTTAGACGATAGTAATTTCGAGCATGTGCCGGAACTGTTACCCGGAGAATACCTGGAACTTTCCGTGAGTGATACGGGGACGGGTATGCCGGAGTCGGTGCGGAACCGGGTATTCGAGCCATATTTTACCACCAAGAGCAAGGGCGAAGGGTCCGGCTTGGGGCTTTCCGTGGCGCACGGGATTGTCCGGGAACACGGAGGCCATATCGAAGTCTCAAGTAAGCTAGACAAAGGATCAACATTTCGGATATACCTGCCGCTGGTTTCCAAAGAGTCAACCACGGACCACGGCGGAGACCAGACCGATGAAATACCCCGTGGTACCGGATCGATTCTAATTATCGATGATGAACCGTATGTCGTGGATTGGCAAAAGCAGGCACTGGAGCTTCTGGGATATTCTATCACCGGGATGACTGATCCGGCAAAAGCTCTCCAAACCTTCCGGGAAGCGCCTGACCGGTTCGACCTGGTGATTTCCGACGTGACCATGCCTGGAATGACCGGAGATATTCTAGCCGAAAAGATCAAATCAATCCGGCCGGATATCCCGCTCATTCTTTCCACCGGGTACAGCGAAAAAGTGAATTTCAGCAATGCGACTGATTATTTCGCAGATAAATATCTCATGAAACCCGTGGACTGGAAACAGCTCGCTCTCGTAGTGAAAGACTTGATCACAAAAGATAATCCATAGCAAATAATCCTGTACAAAATATTGCCTCACGCATACTGTGTAAGCAGCATCCGAATTCACCCATGCAATTCAGGTTTCTATCCCTTACCTTCTCCATTGATGAAAAAATTGAGAGATGCGATTGAATAGCAACACAAAGGAAAGTGAGATATTATGAGCGTAAGTAATGGCGATACTGTAAAGGTTGAATATACGGGAAAACTGCAGGATGGCAGTGTGTTCGATTCATCGGAAGGCGGAGACCCGTTAGAATTTACCGTGGGTGAAGGTCAGTTGATCCCGGGCTTTGAAGAGGCCGTTGACGGAATGGAATTAAACGATGAAAAGACCGTGACCATTGAGGCTGATGAAGCGTATGGACAGAAAAATGATGATTTTATTCAGGAATTTCCCAAAGATTCTCTCCCGGATGAAATCCCCGCAGAAAAAGGCCAGCAGCTTCAGCTGCAGACGCAGGACGGCCAAGCTATCCCCGGAATCATTACCAACGTCGGTGATGAAAACATTATAGTGGATATGAATCACCCGCTGGCGGGAAAAGACCTGACATTTGACATCAAGGTCGTAGAAATCGACTAATCTTACTCACATCGGATTACCGAGTTCAGCCGTCGTTCCAATCCGGAGCGACGGCTGTTTCATTTTCGTTAGTTTTTTCATTCCCCAAAACAGTTAAGAAAATAGCCCTTCTAAAAGACTGGCGTACCAAACATATTTTGAAAACAGATAAACAGTACGTGCCATATTTCAGGAAACTGAACTGAAGTAGCACCGGAAGGTCACGCTGCTAGTTCGTGATTTTTTCGCTCGGGACATTTTCGGTGTATTCCTGGACCGGTGTGTGTTCATCCCGAATCAACTGTTTCACATACTCAATATCATCCTGGTGAACATTTCCCTTTCGGTGTTTCCGGAATCCGTAATCGCTGAGCAGCAGGTGCCGGTCAGGCTCAACATCATGCCGCGTCAGGCTGTGTTTGACACAGGCAAGCGGACAACCGTCGACGGCGATGATATGCCTCCCGGATTGCGCTTTGCGAACCAGCGACGGGATGTCACCGCCTACACCGGCAATGCAGGACATTTCGGCTTCACCTGCCCGGTCCAAATCTACGGCGGCAGCATTCGCCAACTGAGCAACATTGGAGACACCGGAGCAAGAATAGATGAGTGGAAGTTCGGTGTGTTTTGTTTTTTTCGTCATACAAGCCCTTCAAATCAGATTAATTTATCCGAAATATAAAATCCAGGTGCATTGTATGCAAGGAACGGAATGAATAACTCTTATTGAAAAAGAGGCATTCAGAACGATACCCGGCTAAAATAGGACAAAAAACTCTTGATTTATGTCGACGTATCTTCTATTATTCAGATAAATAAGTCTGAATAAAGGGAGGAAACCATGAAAGCCACTGATGTCCTGAGAGAAGAACACGACGCGGTCCGACTCGCCATGCGTATTTTGGATCGGATTTGCACCCAAATCGAAGAAGGGGAATCATTCGAAACGGCTCACCTGGAACAATTGCTGGATTTCATCCGAACATTTACGGATAAGTGTCATCACGGCAAAGAAGAAGACCTGCTTTTCCCGGCGATGGAAGCGGTCGGCATTCCCGGAGAAGGCGGGCCGGTGGGCGTGATGTTGTCCGAGCACGAGACCATGCGTGGATATATCCAGGGATTTGCCGAAGCGTTAAATAATTACGCTAATGGCGATGAGTCTGCCAAAGATCGTATTGTGGAAAATATCCGCACTTACCTCAACTGGCTGGACGGGCATATCGATAAAGAGAACAACATCTTATTTATGATGGCCGATACACATCTGAGTGCTGATAAACAGGATGAACTTTATGATGCCTTTGAACAGTTGGAAACAGAACGTATTGGAGACGGAGCCCATGAGCGCTACCATGAGATGCTCCGGGAACTCAAGGCGATTTATATTGACAATATTGACAATGGAGATGCTGAGAAATTGATCGCGTGGAAGATCCCACCCAGAAAACGTCATCCAAAGATCTTTGAGGTGTTCGAAGATCTGGAATCCGGGTCCAGTTTTATCCTGGAGAACGACCACGACCCCAAGCCACTGTATTACCAGTTCCAGATGGAGCGGGAGGGCGAATTCTCGTGGGAATACATCCAGAAAGGACCTGAACTCTGGCAGGTACGCATTGGGAAAACGGCATAATTCAGATATTGTATTAGAAAGTGACGGATATGGATACAAAACGAATTCCACTGTGGATAGGAATCTGGGTCGGCGGGATAATTCTTGTCATCAGTCTGACGGCTCTGTTCCGTCCGAATAACCTGGGATCGCAGGCTCGTGGCGATGTTCAGTTTGGTGAGCCGGACGCCGTTTTTTACCTGGAAACTGCAATGAATAACGGGCGTATGGTCTTTGCCGGGGCTGCCGGGGATATCGATGACGCCATCAACCCTACTCTATCGGTGGCCAAAAATGATGTGGTCAAGATAATCTTATTAAACGGTGACGGTGGAACACACGACGTGGCGGTGCCGGCGTTCGATGCACTCTCCGATAGAATTATGCGAATGCAGGACGCCACGCAGATCGTGTTTAAGGTAAATGCGGAGGGCAATTTTTACTATTACTGTACGGTAGCCGGTCACCGGGTGGCCGGAATGGAAGGGGTCTTGCGCGTTGGCGCTGGATCACAACCTGTGGCGGAGAACGCAGTATCCATTTCCAGAGATCCGTCCGACCTGCCACCGCCGATTGATTCCCGGCCGCCAAAAAGAGTCCAATTCGATTTTGTGGCGCAGGAGGTAACCGGAAAATTATCAAACGGAGCTTCCTACGATTATTACACCTTCAACGGTCAGGTGCCGGGACCGTTTCTCCGGGTTCGGGAAAATGACCAGGTAGAAATTCACCTGACCAACCCGGATACCAATACTTCAGCCCATTCCATTGATTTTCACGCCGTGACCGGGCCAGGCGGTGGTGCCGCAGTCATGTCTGTCTCTCCCGGCAACGAAAAATCCTTTACATTTAAAGCGCTGAAACCCGGGCTTTACGTTTACCACTGCGCCACACCTATGGTAGCGCACCATATCGCCAACGGGATGTACGGGATGATTCTTGTTGAGCCGGAGAGTGGCCTCAAGCCTGTGGATCACGAGTTCTATGTGATGCAGCAGGAACTATATACGAAGGAGAGGGTCGGCAAGGGCGGACATCTGGAGTTCGATTCTCAGAAACTCATGGATGAGACACCGGAGTATTTCGTTCTCAATGGAGCAGTCGGTTCACTGACCTCCAAATATCCCATGGATGTGAAAACAGGCGAGACCGCCCGAATTTTCTTCGGCGTTGGCGGCCCAAACAAAGTTTCTTCGTTTCATATTATCGGGGAAATTATGGATGCGGTCTACGCGAACGGTTCCATGGGAACTGCTCCGATGCAGGATATCCAGACGACGCTGGTCGCGCCGGGTTCAGCGACTATTGCCGAATTGGAATTCGAAGTCCCAGGCACCTACAAAATTGTAGACCACGCTCTGACACGGGTCGAACGCGGCCTGATTGGATTCATCAACGTAACAGGTCCCCAAAATCCAGAGATATTCAATGCGGGACAAACCAAAATGGTAAACCGGTAACCGGAGAAGGTATAAGGTATAGGGAATATGGTATAAGAAAAAAGTAAAACCTGGTGGTGGAGCGTCCCAAAGGGATCCCTTCCGGGATTGTTTGTTATTTGTTGTGAGAAAGACGCCCTTAATGAGGGAAGGAAAATTTTGAAATGATGAGCAATAACAACTAACAATTAACTAATCCCGCTAAAGCGGGAACTACCAACAAGTTTGTAGTGGACTATGGATCCTGGACTCAAGAGCCGTCACAGTCTTTAACTATAACACTCTATCACGTGCTTACCTGAATACTTGAACACCCAAACACACTAACACTGGTTTTTCGTGAAAACTCTCTACTACATCTCAGTCTACCTGCACATACTCTCCGCCATGATCTGGATCGGCGGGATGGTTTTCCTGGGATTGGTGTTGGTACCGGTGGTACGTAAACCGCCATTCGAAAAAGTGGCCTCCCGGCTCATCGAGTGGACTGGCACCAGGTTTCGTACCATCGGATGGATTGTACTCAGTACGCTCGTCGCCACCGGAATCATCAACCTGGCCTATCGTTTTGGGTGGGCAGGATTGATCGACGGATCGATCTTCCGGGGACAGTTCGGCAGCACGCTGGGACATAAGCTGTTTTTCGTTGGTGCGATTTTTATCACCAGCGCTATTCACGATTTTTATGTCGGCCCGAAAGCCACTGAATTGTGGGAACGAGGCGAAACCGACAACGCATCCAAATATCGCAAGCGCGCCAGCATCTTCGGCCGGATAAATTTGGTTCTCGCCCTGTTTGTATTATTTTTCGCAATAATGTTAGTCAGAGGAACGCCGTGGTAGGGAATAAACTTCCGTCGCCGATTCCCGCCGCGGCGAGATCGGTGACGGTCGGATCTCGAGCATATGAATAACTCAGAACTAAATCTTCCACTTCCGGCCCGCATACTCTTGCTTGGACTCGGAATTATTGGTCTCCTGACCGGGATTTGGGCCGGCCTTTGGCGTGCCGGCTGGATGTTACCGGTTCCAGGGGCGCATTTTCCAGAGGCGCATGGTCCGCTGATGATTGCCGGATTTTTGGGTACGCTCATCAGCCTGGAACGGGCGGTTGCTCTCAGGAAAGCCTGGCCGTTTATCGCACCAGTACTCGCTGGATTCGGCGGAGTTTTGCTCATCGTTGGTGCCGTACCGGGATTGCCGAACCTCGCAATCGCCGCAAGTAGCGGTGTCTTATCATTGGTATTCTTTCGCCTATATAGGAAGGATCCTGAACTCCACTATATAATTATGGGAATCGGGGCCAACCTGTGGCTTATCGGGAATATTCTGTGGTTGCGCGGCTTTCCGATGCCGCAGGTGGTCCACTGGTGGGCAGGATTTCTCATTCTTACCATTGCCGGGGAACGGCTGGAACTGAGCCGGGTGTTACAGCCGAAAAGGAGAGTCCGCCAAACGTTCATCGGGATCGTCGCGTTTTACGTTGTAGCGCTCGTGATTTCAGTAGGATGGTTTGATACGGGGGTTCGACTGAGTGGCGTCGCCCTGCTAAGCCTCGCCGCCTGGCTATTTCGCTACGATCTGGCCATGCGGAGCGTCAAACAGAGAGGGCTGTCCCGGTTTATGGCACTGGCCCTGATAATTGGATATCTCTGGCTGGCGCTGGCAGGAGCACTCACAATCTATGCAGGAGCGGCAACTGCGGGGTACCTGTATGATGCTATTCTTCATGCCACCTTTGTCGGCTTCGTTTTCTCCATGATCTTCGGCCACGCTCCGGTGATATTCCCAGTGGTACTGAAGCTCCAGGTCGCCTATCGAGCCTCGTTTTATGTCCATCTTGTCCTGCTGCATCTGTCGCTGATTCTGAGAATTGGCAGTGACCTTTTTGCCAGTGATCCAATCCGTCTGGCCGGCAGCTTGCTGAATGGAGTGGCAATCCTGTTATTTCTGTATAACACGATTACTTCAGTTTTGGATAAAAAATTTTCCGGGTGATCACATCTGTTCACCTGGGATAAGTCAATTCAGATTTCGTTCGATCGTTACACTCACTACCCCGCGAAAATCTCCGGCGTTGTACCCTGTGGCATTATCGCCGGGATAATGTTTTTTCAGGATATTCTTCACCGGGTCGCTGATATTTTCCGGCTGACCGTGACAGTTCAGGCAGAGTCCGCCGACCTGCATCGGCTTATAGTAGCGATAAAACACGGACTCGCCTGAGTCAATTTTTTGCATGTAATTAGAAGGTAATTCGCCCGTATGCGTAGCGGCTTCATGAAAATGTTTCAGCGCTAAGTTTTCAAATTTGTCCGGTGCATTCGCCGGATTCCGTAATCTGGTTGTGGTCCGTTTCACGTAAATCCCGTCACCCAGTTTTTGGCTAATCATGTGTGTCAAAGCCTGGGCAGTATCACTGCAGACGTTAATGCCGTTTACCGGACCGCCCTCAGAGATTGCGTTTAGCAGGGCAGGTTGAAGATTCGACAGCAGCATGGTAGCCGCCCTGCTGCCCAGCGAATCAATGATCACCGTTTCATCTGGGTCCGGTTGAGAAATGTCTGGTTGATTCGACTGGCACCCAATAAGTAAAATAGTGAGAATGATAATTACGTGTACGGATTTCATTTTTCACTCCTCCCATTATATTCCAATATACAGATTAGCCTAATTATCCGGAAGAGTGTGGTAGGTTTTCGAAGTGTATAAGTAATGCTCTGCATCCAGTACCGGGCATTTAATTTTTTGCTTGTCTGGCAGTTGTTATGGTGTTATACTGAACCGTAACACTAAAACAGGTGGAATGTATGACCATACAATTTGAGCATGACGCCCCGATATACCTACAGATTGCTGAGATGATCCGGCAATCTATTATGGCTGGGGAAATTGCGGAGGGGGAGGCCATTCCGTCAGTACGACAGATTTCGGTAGAACAAAATCTGAATCCGCAGACGGTGTTAAATGCCACGCAGGAACTAATTAATGAAGACCTTATCGAAAAACGCAGAGGATTGGGCATGTTTGTAAAAAAAGGTGCCAGGCAGCGATTAAGGGATTCAGAGTGTGAGTCTTTTAAACAGCAGGAAATTCCGGAGATGGTCCGCCAGGCGAAACTCCTGGACATTTCGAAACAGGAATTGCTGACGATCATCGAAAACACGTATCAGGGAGACGAATAATGGAACATCTTATCACCATGAAAAATGTGGATAAACGGTACGGGCAGACCACCGCGCTAAAGGACGTATCTCTGGAAATCCCGGCGGGGAAGATCGTGGGACTGGTTGGCCCGAACGGAGCAGGTAAAACCACCCTTTTGAGGGCATTAACCGGATTGGTTTCCTATACCGGAAAAATTTCTGTACTCGGGATGGAACCGAACAGGGAACGGGACGCATTGATGGAGCGCACTGGCGTTATTCATGATGTCTCGGTGCTACCACCATGGATGAAGGTGCACCAGATACTCTCCTTTCAGGAATCGATCCATCCGCGATTTAACCGGGAACAGTGTGAAGCCCATCTTGAAAAAACGGAAATAACAATGAAACGGAAGATTAAACACTTGTCCAAAGGAATGAAAACCCAGCTACATCTCTCCCTCATGCTATCCACCGATTCCGATATTTTGATCCTGGACGAACCGACTCACGGACTGGATATCCTGTTTCGGAAGGAGTTCTACAATACTGTGTTAGAGGATTTCTTTGATCAGGAAAAATCCATCATCGTGTCGACGCACCAGATAGAAGAGGTGGAGCATATTCTGAGTGATGTGATTTTTATCCGGAAGGGACAGGTGTTGCTTTTTGATTCGGTGGAAAACCTGAATGACCGATTTGTGCAGGTGGCTGTTCCTGAAAGTAATTTGGACGCAGTACGCTCCTATAATCCACTATACGAAACGTCGCACATTGGAAAACGGCTGGTGTTGTTGGATGGGGTTGATCCGGAGGAAATGAAAAAGTACGGGGAAGTAAAAACGCCGGCACTTGCGGATATCTTTGTCGGATTGATGGGAGGGCAGGCATGAAAACATTACTGACGCTGTTGAACCGGGAATGGCTGGAATGGCGGAATGTTGTCTATATCTTTCTGGGAGTGTTTGTTGCACTGTTATTGCTCAGTACTTTCGGTTCGTTTCGGCTGGCACATTATATTGATACCGGCGAACTGATGACCTACTCAGAAGGTGATAGCACTACACTGGAATTGTCCAAATCCTGGGGAGCCGAAGAGAGGGACGAACAGGTGAAGAAGGGTAATGCCGTCAATCTGTTGGAGGAAATGCAGCAGGATCCGGTTCAAATTCTGCAAATTTGGACCCACGTGGTTCGTGGTGGTATGGTTCTTATAAATTTACTGGTACTGTCCCTGGCGATTTTTTATCTTTCTGATGCTGTATACAAGGAGCGGGCGGACGGCAGCACTTTTTATTACCGCAGTCTGCCGGTGTCTGATGTGACGGTACTCGTTTCGAAAGTCCTGTTCGGATATGTCGGCGTCTTGGTTCTGAGCTATCTGTTGACAATATGTGTATCGCTGTATTTGCCGATGTTAATGCCGTACCCAATTAAAGAGGTTCTGGCAGAACACAGTTTATCACTGTCACAAATCAAACTGGGTAGTCTGTACTTCGACTGGGGGATGTTTCATATCCTGCAGTTCTTCTGGCTGTTGCCGGTGGCGATGTATTTTATGTTTATCTCGGTGTGGGTGAAAGGCCGCCCACTGCTCATCGGTATTGGCGGAATTATTCTCGCGGCTATCGTCTGGCAGATCATCTTTGGGAGGATAGACGTACCCAATCAGATAGTCGTAAACTTTGGCATTTTTACAGATGTTATGAAGGAACAGTGGGTAACTGTCCCCGACAGTCTCAACCCGGGAGAACCGGCCGAACTGTTCGGTTCGTTTTCCGGATACATCTTTAGTATGCGTACCCTGATTTCACTAGCGATTGCAGGATTGTTTGGGTACGGAACGTTTATCATGTATAGACGGAATATCGAAGTCACGTGACATTTACTAGAAAAAATACAGAATGTTTGGTTATATCAGCATATATCATTTCAATATGAGCGCATATCAAAATGATATATCAACGGCATGTCTGGTGAAGAGATACATTGGGGTCATAGGGATAAATATACTTTGGTTGAGGCGTTTCTGAATTATAAACGCCGATATGAAAACCGGTTGGCACACATGTTGAAAGTACAACACTAAACCAACAGGCGAGGAACCGATGAACGAGCAAAATGCAATAGTAAATCCAGATGGAACATCCATGAGTCTAGTGGAAAAGTTAGTCAATGTTATTACCGCTCCGAGTGCGGTTTTTGCGCAAATTCGGGAAAAAGTAACCTGGCAGGATTGGCTTATTCCATTTCTTGTTGCTGTGGTCTTTGTTGGAGTTTCCGGTATCGTGAGTGCTCCTTACAACCTGGAAATGACCAAAAGCGCTATGAAGGCTCAGCAGGAAAATTTTATGCAGCGCGACATGCCCCAGGAACAGAAAGAGAGTATGCAGGAACGCTTCCAGGAGCAGGTCGAGAAGCAGGAAGCCCGGTATTCACCGCCGAAAGTATATTATTGGTCGTTTCTGCGGGCACTAGGGGGTATCGGTGTCGCGGTGATGATCTTGGCGGGATTGTATTTTTTTAGCGGGAACACAATTATTGGTGGTGAAGCTAAATTTCCGCAAATATTGGCCGTGGTCAGCCTGCCACAGATGGTCAAGGTCATTGAGTCGCTCTATAATATGTTGTTTATCGGAATTACCAAAAATGCAGATGTACCGGCGAGTCTTGCGGTAATCTTACCGTACAGTCCAGAGAATTTTATGCGGCTGGAAAAATTTCAGCAGGCACTGTATACCCTGCTCAGCCAAATTAATGTTTTTACGGTCTGGCGACTTGCCCTGTTTACTATCGGGTTCAGCATTATATATAAGGTTTCCAAAGGGAAATCCTCCGCAGTAGTATTTGGCCTCTGGGCGTTATGGCTGCTGATTACCACTGCCGGAACCTTTCTCTTTGCCGGATTCGCAGGTTCGTAATTGAAGAAAGGATGATCGGTTTATGAAGAACACACTGAAAACACTCTGGATATTTGGCGGATTTCTTTTACTAACGCCGCTCACAATGTACGGACAACAGACGGTTGCGTCCGACGACACCCTAACTATCCAGGAGTGTATCGACATTGCCATGGAAAACAAGGTCACTATCGATATTGCCCGGCAGCGTAGGCAGAGTGCACAGGCCAACGAAAAATCTGCGTTTGGCGAGTATTTGCCATCGGTAAATGCGTCCTTGGGCGGCAGCCGCAGTATTAGCAAAGGTTTTGATTACGGCGTCCAATTTCAATCGCCAGTCGAGGTTACCAGAGATTACTATGATATGGGACTCTCCCTGAGACAGACAATTTACAACGGTGGCAATGTCCGCAATAATTACAAAATGGCAACGCTGGCGTCTGAACAGGCACAGCTCAGAGTGAAGTCCGCCAAAGAAAACCTGGTGGTGGACGTGACTACGGCGTATCTGAATGTTCTACGTGCCCGGGAGTTGGTCACGGTCTATGAACGGACGCTGGAGAGCAGCCAGGCTCAGGTGGAGCAAACAGAAGAGCGTTATCGGTTGGGTGCCGTAGCACAGTCCGACGTTTACAAGGCCAAAACCCAGGCCGGAAATGATCGGATAAACCTGCTGAATCAGCAGCAGCAATTGTCAAATGCCAAACGGGAACTGAACGTAGCAATGGGACGGCGGGCTTCCGCTCCGGTAATCCTTGGGGTATTTGAGTACGAGTCACCGGAGATCCCGGCGTTGGACGTGGCCATGCAACAGGCGCAGGCCTCAAATAAACAGATCCGGCAACTCGAGCTTGAGCAGCGGCGCTCGAAGGCAAATCTGGCGGTGGCCAGGAGCAATTTGCTTCCATCGGTCGCCGGAAGTTTTTCCTATGGACGCTCCGGCGATGCGATTGATAAACTCTATACCGACTTCAGCAAAGGATACAACTATCGGATTGGAGTGAACGTCAGCATCCCCATTTTTAACCAATTCCGCACCGATGGTTTTGTACAACAGCGTCGCGCGGATTATGTCATTGCTCAGAAGGATTATAGTGATGCCGTCCTCACACTTAACATGCGGGTTGAGAATTTGATAGAACAGTTGAAAACATACGGCGAGGTCATTGAGCTAAATGAAGTGAGCTTGCAATCGGCACAAGAAGATTTACGGTTGGCACGAGAGCGATACAATATCGGACAGGCCACGTTGTTAGATGTATTGGATGCCCAGGCTGCTATCACCAGAGCCAGACAGATGTTGATATATACAAAGTTTGAAGCGAAAACAGTGGAAACGCAGCTCCAACGATTAACCGGACAGTTAGTAACGGGCTAAGTATTTCCAGAGATGACAAGGGAGTAGAGTATGTTTAAAAAGAAAAAATTCCTCATTGGCGGCGGGATTGTAATAATATTAGCGGTGCTGATCTTTTTCGGTACCAGGGAAAAAACTGCCGGTGCTGTAGCTGTAGATACCCAAATCGTCGGCGCCGGTGAAATTATACAGAAAGTCAACGCGACCGGTCGCGTCCAGCCAGCCGTCGAGGTGAATATTTCGGCGAATGTCAGCGGTGAAATCATGGATCTCGGCGTGTTAGAGGGCGATAATGTGCAGAAGGGCCAGTTCCTGGTCCAGCTGGATCAGGAACGCTACCAGGCGTCACTGGAGCAAGCCAAGAGCATGGAAACTTCAGCCGCCGCCGATCTGAAACTGGCGAAAAGCGAACTGCGCCGAACGGAAGATCTCCATAAGAAAGGCCTGGCCAGCGAGGCGGAACTTGAAGCGGCCCAGGCTTCTGTGGATAAAGCCCAGAGCAACCTGGAACAGCGCCGGGCTTCACTTAAACAGGCCAGAGATGATCTGTCCAAAACACGCATTTTGTCGCCAATCGCCGGGACGGTAACCAAACTCGACAAAGAAGTCGGCGAAATTGCTATGGGATCAACCTTCCAGCGCGACCTCATTATGACCATTGCCGATCTCTCCACTATGGAAGTCATCGTCGAAGTAGATGAGAGCGACGTCATTGACGTGAGTCTCGGGGATTCGGTGGATGTGGAAGTGGACGCGCTGCCGGATACGGTCTTTAACGGGACAGTCACAGAGATTGCCCATTCTGCGGTGACCACCGGCGCTGGAAGCCAGGAGCAGGTAACCAACTTCGAAATTACCGTGACGCTCAACCAACGCGCTCCTGAACTGCGCCCCGGAATGACTGCAGATGTGGCGATTATTACAGAGGTCAATCAGAATGCCATCGTGGTACCGATTCAGGCCGTAACCGTTCGTGCACCAATGCGACTTGAACAGAAAAAGCCGGATTCACTGGGAACGGAGGCTCACAATAATCCGGGGAAGGCAAAAAAACCAAATGCAGCCAATCCGGACAAATCCCCAGTGCCTTTGACAACCCAGACTGTGCGCCGCCGTGAGGAAATGAGCGAAGTTGTGTTTGTCCTGAACGAAGACGAGATGGAGGTTGAACAGCGGGCAGTGAAGACTGGTATCAGCAGCGATACCCATTTTGAAATACTATCGGGGCTTGAAACCGGTGAAGAGATCGTTGTGGGTTCGTACAGGGCGGTGAGCCGGGATTTGCAGGACGGCACCATGGTGGAACGGTCAGGGAGTGGCGGCGGTCCGGATTTCGGGGCATCGGCTCCCTGATATTTAGAATGGAAAAGTCATCTTTGAAAGTATACAAAAGGAGTTTGCCGTGCTTATTAATCTGAACGGCATAACCAAGGTTTACGATTTAGGGCAGGAAAAAGTCTACGCGCTCAGAGGTGTAGATCTCAATATAAATCAAAACGAATATGTTTCGATCATGGGGCCCTCGGGTTCAGGCAAATCCACTCTGATGAATATTATCGGCTGCCTGGATGTCCCATCCGATGGTGAGTACAAATTGGAGAATGTCCCTGTCCATACCATGACGGACAGCGAACTTGCCCGAATCAGAAATCAAAAAATCGGGTTCGTGTTTCAGACGTTTAATTTGCTGCCCCGGGCGAATGCGCTGCATAACGTTGAACTGCCGCTGATTTACAGCGGAATGCCAAAGAAGGACAGACGTGAACGAGCGGAGGAAGCGTTGATCCGGGTTGGCCTGAAGGAGCGGATGATGCACAAGCCTACCGAATTATCCGGTGGCCAGCGTCAGCGGGTTGCCATCGCCAGGGCGCTGGTGAATAATCCCTCCATTATACTGGCAGATGAACCAACAGGTAACCTGGATTCCAAAACCGGCGAGGAAATTATGGATGTTCTCACAAGACTCCATGCCTCCGGTAATACGATAATCCTGGTGACCCATGAGGCGAACATCGCCGAGTTCGCAAACCGAAGTGTTCATATCCTTGATGGCAAAGTGGATACCGATCGGATGACGCAAAATGGTAAACGTACAGCCCAGGCGTAGATTATGAGAAACATCATAGAAAGCACAAAGATAGCCCTCCAGGCCCTCTGGTCACACAAGCTCCGGGCAATCCTTACGACGCTTGGTATCGTGATCGGCGTATTGACGGTCGTAGGGATTATTTCCATTATCGAGGGACTCAATAAGGGTTTTGCAAATCAGATTAGTTCACTGGGTTCCGACGTTTTGTATATCGACCGATATCCCTGGGTGAATACCAGCGCGGATGCCTGGTGGCAGATGCGGGGGCGGCCCAGAATTACGCTGGAGCACTATGAATATGTGAAGGAGCATTCCCGGCTGGCTCAAAGGGTTATCCCGCAGGTGTCCAGTCGGGCAGAGGTTTCCAAAAGGGAACATGCCATTGAAAACGCCTCTATCGTTGGAACAAACGAATATGGATTGGAGGGTGGGTTCGGTCCACAGGACATTGCAGAAGGTCGGTTCCTCTCATTCATCGATGTGGACCGTAATCGGATGGTGGCGGTCATCGGACATAGCATCGTTCAGACACTTTTTCCCAACACCAATCCTATTGGACAGCGAATTAACCTTGCAAACCGACGTTTCCTGGTGATTGGAGTGCTCAAATCGCAGGGAAATATGCTGGGAAATGATATGGATTCGAATATCTATATCCCACACGGTGCGTTTACCAAGACCTTCGGTTCGTGGCGCTCTTATATGATAGCAGTCAAAGTCGGTGACCCGGGGAAGCTGGAAGATGCGCGTATAGAACTTACGGGGCTTATGCGCACGGCTCGGAGTTTAAAGCCCCGTGAAGCCGAAAACTTTGAAATCAATAATCAGGAAATGTTGATGAACTTTTACCGACAAGTCACCTCCGGGCTCTGGGCGACTGCTATCGGAATTGGCGGTATTTCACTCCTCGTAGGTGGGATTGGGATTATGAATATTATGTTGGTATCCGTAACCGAGCGGACCAGGGAAATCGGTATCCGGAAGGCCCTTGGGGCCACCCGGGGGAATGTGCTGATGCAGTTTCTGATCGAATCTATGATGGTTTGTATGGTTGGCGTAATCATTGGAATGGGGGCTGCGGCTGGCCTCGCATACTTCATTGATAAATCGACTCCGCTCCCGGCGAGTATTTCCATGACCTGGGCGGTCCTGGGCATCGGATTTGTGGTGGTGATTGGTGTCCTGTTTGGCCTCTGGCCGGCGAGCCGCGCCGCAAAACTGAATCCGATTGACGCATTAAGATATGAATAGAAAAGAAAGCAAATTGTCCTTGCAAAGTCGCCAGGACGTAAAGGAAAATATTAAATATTTTACCTCTGCGTCACGGCGATTCAATTGTAAAAGGTTTATATCGTGAATATCGTAGAACCAATTTTAATGGCCTTGAACTCGCTCTGGGCGAATAAACTTCGTTCAAGCCTGACGTTGCTCGGCGTGATAATCGGGGTGTTTACCATCATCGGAATGCAGTCGGTGATCGTCGGATTTCAACAAAATGTGTACGAAGAAATGAGCGCCCTTGGCAGTAACGTATTCCAGGTACAGAAGTATCCGGCTGTAAATCGTGGAGGCCGGGACCGACACCGGTTTCGGAACCGGAAGGATATCACCTGGGAGCAGGGAGCGGCAGTTCAGGAATTGGCCACACATGTGGTTGCCGTCGGAGTGGAAAACTGGCAGTTTGGCCAAACGGTAAAGCATCGGGACAAGCGGACTGCCCCTACGGTTACCATCGCCGGGGGAACTCCGGAATTTGCTATCTCTAACGGATATTTTGTTGAGTTCGGCAGGTTTCTCACTGACTCCGATGTACTGCATAATCGGAATGTTGCGGTGATCGGGGTCGATATTGTTGAAGAGCTGTTCCCATTTATTGATCCCCTGGGGAAGACAATTAAGGTGGGCGGTAAACCGCTCCGAGTGGTCGGTGTGCTGGAGAAAAAGGGGTCCCGCTTCGGAAACAGCCGGGATAATCGGGTAATTATTCCTTTAAGTACCTGGCAGGAGATGTACGGACGAAATCATTCTGTGAATCTGACGATCCGCGCGAGATCCAGTGAGGTATATCAGCAGGCGATGGATGAGGTAACGTCGATCCTCCGCACCGTCAGAAAGGTCAAACCTGGCGAACCGAACGATTTCGAAATCTGGTCGTCTGAATCACTCACATCCAACTTCGATGAGATGACCAAGATGGTACGATATGCCGCAATCGGCATTGCCTCAATATCCCTGTTAGTGGCTGGTATTGGTATCATGAATATTATGATCGTGACGGTCACCGAGCGAACCCGGGAGATAGGTGTCCGGAAAGCGATTGGTGCCCAGCGCGGAGATATTCTGCGACAATTTCTTGTGGAATCGATTATTCTCAGTGTTTTTGGAGGAATTGTGGGGGTGATCATTGGCGTGATTATCGCTCAGGTTCTTGGCAGGGTCACACCTCTTCCAGCAGCAGTTCCGACATGGTCCATCATTGTTTCACTCGGGTTTTGCTCAATAATTGGCCTCTTTTTTGGGCTGTATCCGGCGGCAAAGGCAGCGCGGATGGACCCGATAGAATCGTTGCGCTATGAATAAATAACAAAGGAACTACACACACCATAGCATCCCACACATCAGTATCCTCAATCAACAGAACACAATCAGGGTGTTTCAATCAGGGATAATTCTCCCCCGGTGACAGGCCGGGGGAGAATTATGTTGTGACCGTTTTTCGCATACCATTTAACTCCCGATTGATCTAACTTCTTCCGCCCGGAGAATCCATGAAATCTTTACCCAGGAAATTACTGCTACTATTCGGTTTAATTGGGATGCTTACCCATCCATTAACGGGACAGGAAATTCACATTGAAGAAAAATTTGCTTTAGTGGGGTTCGCCACTCTCGATGGCGGAACCACAGGCGGGCAAGGCGGTGAAATAGTCACAGCATCCACCGGGTATGAGATTGAGGAAGTTATAGGCGAGAAGCAGGATGGCGAATACCCGGATGGCCTTAATATTATTGTAAATGGAACGATATCCCAGGACAATACCGAGGAGTCCAAAATCAGCGTGAAGGACCTTTCGGATCTCTCTATTATCGGTCAGGATTCCAGCGGAATTTTCGACGGCATCGGAATTAAAATTTGGAAGGCCAGCAACATCATCATCAGGAATCTGACCATCCATCACGTCTCTGAGGGAGAAGGGGATTGCGTCAGCATCGAGGGGCCGGCCGATCATATCTGGGTCGATCATTGTACGCTCTATAACGATCTGGATCATGACAAAGATTATTACGACGGCTTGCTCGATGCCAAGCGGGATTGCGATTACATTACCATCTCGTGGAACTATCTCCATCATAGTTATAAAACAAGCTTGGTCGGCAGTTCAGATGACGACGTTTACAATCGGCGTCTCAACTACCACCACAACTGGATTGATACGTGTAACTCCCGACTGCCGGCCTACAGGTTCGGCCATGGACATATTTTTAATAACTATTACAGCCGGAATATCGAGACCGGTATCAATGCCAGGCAGGGCGCCGACTTAGTCATCGAAAAGAACTATTTCGAGAACATGCTCAACCCGATCGGATATTGGTACAGTGATTCCACCGGCTACTGGAACCTCTCGGACAATCTCTTTGTAAACTGCGAGGGCAGTCAGCCAACTACCTCGACCACCGATTATGTTCCGCCATACGAGTATAGGGCAGTGCTGGATTCGGTTGAGAATGTGAAATCCACTGTGATGAAGTATGCCGGTGCCGGAGTAATAAGTACCACGACAGCTACCCGGGAGGAGAAGCCGATCTTTCCGACAGACTTTTATATTTCTGCGGCCTACCCCAATCCGTTCAATCCTGTCACAACCATTGATTACCACCTTCCCGGCGATAGTCCGGTTCAAATTTCGGTCACGAGCATACGGGGGGAAGTAATCCATGCAGCGCAGATAAACGGTACAAACGAAACACGCCATTTTACTTTTGATGGGGCCCAACTCTCGTCCGGCATTTATTTTGTCAGGTTTGAAGCGGCAAATTACCAAACTACCCGGAAAATAATCCTTGTAAAATAGTGTACTTTTAGTATCAAAGATTTTCATCGATACAACGGGATTGATTCTCAAACCGACTCGTCCTATATTTGCACTGAAATCGTAAGGCTACCAATCCAGAGAGGACCTGATTGTGAGCATTTCGCTGGAGCAAGTTGAACATATTGCTACATTGGCAAAATTGCGTTTGACCGATGATGAAAAATCGGCCTATACCAGACAGCTCGGCGATATTTTGGACTATATTGAAAAACTGGAAGAACTGGATACCAGCGAGGTTGAACCACTCTCCCATGTGATGGATGTAACCAATGCTTTCCGGGAGGATGAATCCCGGGAATCTCTTTCCCAGGATAAAGCGCTGGAAAACGCGCCCAAATCGGACGGTGAATTTTTTGTCGTCCCTAAAGTGATATAGCATGATCCGCGAGGGTAAACTCCAACTCACCACTCCTCATTTTTCTCTACAACATCCCAACGGCGAATTACCCTCTGAAATTTCCCCGATTTTACCAAAGATGCTGAGAGCACGATGTACTGTATCGGTGTAATTCCTGCACGATACCAGTCGACCCGGTTGCCCGGGAAACCACTGGCACTCATTGCAGGAAAACCGATGATTCAACATGTCTACAAACGTTGTCTGCAAGCAGAATCCCTGGACAGGGTACTGGTTGCTACCGATGATGACCGTATCCGGGAAGCCGTGGCGGATTTTGGCGGTGAAGCCATTATGACAGGCGAGGGACACCGATCAGGTACGGATCGTATCGCAGAAGCCATCGCTGGGATTGATGCCGGGATTGTGGTAAATATCCAGGGAGATGAGCCGCTGATTGAGCCAAAAGTAATCGACGCTGCCATCCGGCCACTCCTGGAAAATCCGGACATTCCGATGGGGACAATCGCTTGCCCGCTGGAGAGAAAGGAGTTAAATAGCCCGGATGTGGTGAAGGTGGTTATGAATGCCAATCACCGGGCGCTGTATTTCTCCAGGTCACCTGTGCCGTATATTCGTGATGAAGCTACTGCCGGTTTGTCCGGAAATCCGCATTGGAAGCACATCGGGTTGTACGTTTACCGCCGGGAGTTCCTGATACAATTTACGCAGTACAAACCGACACCGCTGGAATTGGCCGAGCAGCTTGAACAACTCCGGGCACTGGAACACGGCCATGTTATCCATGTTGAACCGGTGGGTTACAGTGCCGCCGCCGTTGATACTGAACAAGATCTTGAACGCGTCCGTCAACATTTCCAAACTACAGGCTAATTGCTATGAAAGACACAAAGTACATTTTCGTTACCGGAGGCGTCATCTCCGGGTTGGGTAAAGGCATTGCTTCCGCATCCCTGGGATATTTGCTAAAATCCCGTGGATTGTCTGTCACCATTCAGAAATTTGACCCCTACATTAACATAGATCCGGGAACGATGAGTCCCTTTCAGCACGGGGAAGTGTATGTGACCGATGATGGCTCTGAAACCGATTTGGATCTGGGGCACTACGAGCGGTTTATCGATGTGGATATGAGCAAAGATAATAACTGCACCACCGGTCAGGTGTACAACTCCGTCATCAACAAGGAGCGCCGGGGCGATTACCTGGGCGCCACCGTGCAGGTTATTCCGCATATTACCGATGAGATTAAGCGGCGGATCCGGGCGGTGAATAAGCCGGGCAATCGTTATGATGTCGTTATCACGGAAGTCGGCGGTACAATCGGGGATATCGAAAGTCTGCCATTTCTGGAATCTATTCGTCAGTTCACCCATGAGGTGGGCAATGAGAATTCTATGATCATCCATCTGACTCTGGTACCGTACATCAAAAGTAGCGGCGAAATCAAAACAAAGCCGACCCAGCATTCCGTCATGCGGATGCGGGAAATCGGGCTGCAACCGGATATGCTGCTTTCTCGGACCGAGAAGACATTGACGAAGGAGATCAAAGATAAAATTGCGCTGTTTTGTAATGTAAAAACTGAGGCCGTCATTCAGGCAAAAGATGTGGACAATATTTACGAAGTACCGCTCATGTTCAACAAGCAGGGCGTGGCCGAACAGATCGTCGACCGACTGCAAATTGAAGCCGGCGAGCCCTCTATTCAGGAGTGGGAAGATTTTGTCTACCGGGTGAAAAATCCGAAATATCAGGTAGAGATCGCCATCTGTGGCAAATACACAAAACTGCACGATGCATATAAGAGCATTCTGGAATCGTTTGTTCACGCCGGTGCGGAATCCAAGGCGAATGTGAATGTGCGCTGGGTAGATTCCGAACAGATCGAGGAGCTGGAGGATGCCGTCACGGCACTAGAGGGCGTTGACGGACTGCTCATTCCCGGGGGATTCGGTGAACGCGGGATTGAGGGGAAAGTCCAGGCTGTTCGGTATGCCAGAGAAAATAAGATCCCGTTCCTGGGGATCTGCCTGGGGATGCAGACAGCGGTTATTGAATTTGCGCGAAACGTCTGTGGGTTGCCCCGGGCGAACAGCAGCGAATTTGACGAGTCGAGTCCCGATCCGGTAATCGATCTCATGGCGGACCAAAAAGATGTGTCCAAAAAGGGCGGTACCATGCGACTAGGCGCCTATCCCTGTAGGTTGCAGGAAGGTACAAAATCGTATGATGCTTATGATGAGGCGAATATCAGCGAACGGCATCGCCACCGGTATGAGGTGAACAATAAATATCGTGAAATCCTGCAGGATAACGGGATGACCTTTGCCGGTTTATCGCCCAGCGGAAAATTAGTCGAGATTATTGAACTGGAGGATCACCCGTGGTTCGTGGCAGGACAGTTTCATCCGGAATTAAAGTCACGGATCAGTAAAGCACATCCGCTGTTTCGGGAATTTGTTCGGGCAACGGTACGTCAGCACGAAGGCTCCTCTTCCAACGGTTCCTCGGAGCCACAATCGCCAACACTCACTTCGAAAGCAAAGAAATAATAACCGCAATCCTGAAAACTGAATAGCATATGAAAACAGTCACCATAGATTCGATCAAAATCGGAGAAGGAACTCCTCTGGCATTTTTTGCCGGCCCGTGCGTCATTGAGAGTCGCGATCATACAATGCAAATGGCGGAAGACATTAAGGAACTATCAGAGGAAACCGGTGCTCCGATCGTATTTAAGGTCTCGTACGATAAGGCGAACCGGTCTTCCATTGAGTCATACCGGGGGCCTGGAGTGGAAGAAGGCGCCGAAATTTTGGCGGAGGTAAAACGCGAGTTCGGTCTGCCTATTCTCACCGATGTTCACGAGCCATGGCAGGTGGAAATAATCGGTGAAGTCGCCGACGTAATACAAGTTCCCGCTTTCCTCTGTCGGCAGACGGATTTGATCCTGGAAATTGCTGAAAGCGAACGGGTCGTCAACGTGAAAAAGGGGCAGTTTCTGGCTCCGTGGGATATGAAACAGGTCATCAGCAAAATTACCTCGGTGGGGAATGAAAAGATTCTCCTGACGGAACGTGGTGCGAGTTTTGGGTACAATAACCTGGTCTCAGATATGCGGTCCATACCAATTATGCAGGAGTTCGGCTATCCAGTGGTGTTTGATGCCACCCATTCGGCGCAACTGCCAGGCGGACTTGGAAAATCTACAGGTGGCATGCGGGAGCATATCCCGGCACTGGCAAGAGCGGCTATTGCAGCGGGAGTCAATGCTATTTTTATGGAAATACATAATGATGTGGAAAATGCTCTGAGCGACTCGACAACTCAGTGGCCGCTACAGAAGGCAAGAGCGCTGATTCAACAATTACAGGCAATTTACGAAGTGACCCAACAACTGGAGGAGTTGTGAGCGTTCCGAATTCCGTATTGGAGAAAGCGGCGAAAATCAAACTTTTGGTCTCGGATGTTGATGGTGTGTTTACCGACGGTTCTATCTATGTCGGCAGTTCCGGTGAACTAAAGCGGTTCAGCGTTAGCGACGGGATGGGAGTTGCTCTGGCCAGGCACACTTCCCTGGCAATTGCATTGCTGAGTGGCCGACATTCGGATGCCACCACAATACGCGCGGAAGAACTCGGTATTGGAGATCACGTATATCAAGGGTATCTGAATAAAAATGTGGCACTCAAAGCAATTCTGGAACAGTTCGGCGTGGAAAAATCCCAAACCGCTTACATCGGTGACGATTACGTGGATATCCCAGTGATGAGAGAGGTCGGTTTAGCTTTTGCGGTCCCGAATGCCAGAGATGCCGTGAAGAAGGTGGCCGATTATACGCTGGAAACTCATGGAGGCGATGGGGCTGTCACCGAAGTTATTGAATTGATCTTGGATGCCCGGGGCGAACTGCAACAAGCGTTAGACGAAATGGAGCGGAAGGTGTACATGGAGGGTGAAGATGGATAATAAAATGAACCGCTAAGTCGCGAAGGCGCAAAGAAAAGAAAAAAATATAATGGAATTCTCAAAACAGAGGCTGAACGAAATTTCGAAAGATATTTTAGATGCTAGTTTTGAAGTCCATAAAACAATGGGGCTGGGATTGCTTGAGTCGGTGTATGCGAAATGCCTTGATCATGAGTTGAAACAGAGAGAACTAAAATCTGAGTTGGAGGTTGCCGTCCCACTCAGATATAAGAATGTCACCCTATCAGAGAAATTGCGCATAGATCTTTTGGTTGAAGAAAGAATCATTATTGAATTAAAAACTGTTGAATCGATTTTACCCGTACACGAAGCCCAAATTTTGTCGTATTTGAAATTAGCTGAGAAAAGACTCGGTTTTCTGGTGAATTTTTATGTTGCTAAAATTAAGGATGGATTTAAACGGTTTGTTAATAATTTTTAACTTTGCGCCTCCGCGTCTTTGCGGTTGAGGATAATACATGTCTAAAAATGAAATACTGAAAAACGGCCGGATGGTCATCGAGATTGAGCGGAATGCACTCAATGATCTGCTGGAACGCCTGGACGAGAAGTTCGTGGCGGTTGTGGAGCAGCTGTTCGATACCAGGGGGCGGGTGATTGTTACGGGTATGGGGAAGTCAGGCGTTATCGCCAGAAAACTCGCGTCTACCTTGGCAAGTACCGGCACACCATCTATCTATCTCCATGCGGCGGAGGGTATCCATGGCGACCTGGGGATGATTACCAGAGAAGACGTGGTTATCGCTCTTTCTCATAGTGGAGAGACCGACGAACTTGTCAAACTACTGCCGTCGTTCCAGCGGTTGGGTATTGTTCTGGTTGCTATAACCGGGCATCCGGACTCCACGCTGGGAAACCGAGCCGATTACGTCCTGGACACGAGCGTGCCGGAGGAAGCGTGTCCATTGGGGCTCGCACCAACTGCAAGCACCACCGCCATGCTGGCTATGGGCGATGCACTGGCCATTGCACTTCTTGAGAAGCGTGGTTTCGATGAGGATGATTACGCCATGTTGCACCCCGGTGGATCCCTGGGCAATAAACTGTTGCTGACTGTAAACGATTTAATGCATACCGGCTCAGCGATTCCGCTGGTTTCCGACGAAGTGACCATGCGGGAGGCGCTCTTTGAAATCACATCGAAGGGTTTAGGCGTTACCGGAGTTCTGGATGAAAATTCCACTTTAATCGGAGTTATTACTGATGGAGATCTCCGCCGGGGATTGGAACGGGGGAACAATATCCTGGATCGGGACGTTGTTGACATTATGACCGAGAAACCGAAATGGATCACCAGAGATGCCCTGGCACAAAAGGCGCTACACGTGATGGAAGAGTTTTCCATTACCCAACTCTTTGTATTCAAAAGTCAACCTGAAGGCGATCCGATTGGCATTATCCACATCCATGATATCCTGAGGTCCGGGATTGCATAGTGATGGAGCTGGGCCGATTTATCATCATTGGAATTTTGGTTGGGAGTTTTTTAATCGGTTGTAGTGATCCTGAAGTGGATTCAAGAGATGGAACGACAGCTAATCGCCCGACTCAGGAAAGTTGGAATTCAGAAATTTATCTCACCAAGCTTGGTGTCCGGAATGCAGTCGTCCATGCCGGACATCTGGCCCAGTATGCCGACGAAGATAAGACTATCCTGAACGAAAAAGTGAAGGCTGACTTTTACCGGGATAACTCGCATACTTCAACGATGTGGGCCGATAGTGCCATCGTTTTCCGGGAGAAAAACATTATGCGTGCGTTTCGTGATGTGGTAGTGGAATCGGACAGTGGCGTTACCCTGTATACGGAGCGGCTTGCTTATAATCCGGGAACAGAGACAATTACGTCCGATACGACCGTGACTTTAACCACAGAAACCGATACATTGCACGGTGTGGGGTTTGAATCCAATAATGATTTAACCGAGTGGAGGATACTGAATCCGCGGGGCGTCACCAGGCGGGAGTTTGAGCAATAAGGTATGGCTGAAGTTTTACGGGGGAAAAATTTAAAGAAAATATACGGTCGGCGAACCGTGGTGGACGACGTGTCATTGGAGGTGAACCGCGGAGAAATCGTTGGATTGCTGGGGCCGAATGGCGCCGGAAAAACAACGACTTTCTATATGATCACAGGCATGATCTCCCCGAATGATGGAAAAGTTATGCTGGACGGCGAAAATATTACAAAACTACCGATGTACAAGCGGGCTCGGCGTGGCATCGGATATCTTTCCCAGGAAGCTTCGGTGTTCCGGAAGCTGACAGTGGAAGAGAATATCATGCTCGTGTTGGAAATGATGGATCTCACAAAGAAACAGCAGAAGGAACGCCTGGAAGATCTGTTGGACGATTTGAAAATAAAGCATCTCCGGAAGAATACAGCCAGTTCCCTGTCGGGCGGAGAACGCCGACGAACCGAAATAACTCGAGCTTTGGTTTCAAACCCGAGTTTTTTACTTTTAGATGAACCATTCGCGGGGGTTGATCCCATCGCGGTGGAAGATATTCAGAATATCGTCCGGGAATTAAAAGAACGAGGTATCGGAGTGCTAATTACGGATCATAATGTGCGGGAGACGCTCTCGATTACTGACCGGGCATATCTGATGTTCGAGGGGAAAATTTTAAAGACAGGATCGTCGGATTATCTTGCAAATGATGAGGAGGCGCGTCAACTTTATCTAGGGAGAAAATTTCGTCTTGATTGATTTACGCCAAACACAACATCAGGGATTGGAGCTCCGGCAGACGCTGTCACCGCAGCAGATTCTCTTGTCCTCGCTGCTCCAGTTGCCAATTATCGCCCTGGAGCAGAAAATAAAAACCGAAGTGGAGTTAAATCCGGTACTGGAAATAGACGATGACGTGACCGAAGAACCAGCTGAGGAGAATTCCGAGACGGAAGAAGCCCTGGAAGGGGACGTCGGGGAACAGGAACTCGCCGCCGATGATGAAGATGGCGATCTGGAAGCCGAGGAGATTGACTGGGACGAAATTCTGAATGACCCGGACGGATTCGAACCGCAGTATTCGCAATACAGCGGTCGAAAGGATCATCCGGATATCCCCAATCCGCAGCGGTTGTCGCTCACGGACCATCTTCTGGAACAGGTGAATTTGCTTCAGTTCGACGATCTCGAGCGGGAAATTGCCGAGCAGATTATTTACAACATCGACGATGTGGGATATCTCTCCACTGACATGGAAGTCATAGCGGCTAATACCAGTACTACTGTGGACAAAGTCGAGGAAGTCCTGCGGGAGGTACAGCATCTTGAACCGGTGGGCATCGGGAGTCGCAACCTGCGGGAGTGCCTGGAGATCCAACTGGAAGATAAGCTGGAGGAAACTCCGGATGCGGAGATTGCCTTCGATATCGTGAAGAACCATTTTGACGATTTTGCGAACAAGCGCTTCTCCAAAATCGAGCAGAAAACTGATTATACCAAGGATGATCTGGTGCTGGCACAGAACGTAATCGAGCGGCTGAATCCGAAACCCGGTGAGGCCTTGCTGGATCCAGAGACCAATTATATTGTGCCCGATCTGATTGTGGAGCGGATCGATGATGAATTTGTGATTAGCCTGAATGACGGCAATATACCGAAATTGCAACTGAGCAATTATTATCTCACTCTCTACCAAAAAGGAAAAAAATCCGGGGACAAGGAGACTAAAAATTTCCTGAAAAAGAAGATCGATTCGGCCCGTTGGTTTATCAATAGTATCCACCAGCGCCGAACCACAATGCTGCGGGTGATGCGGGCCATTGTTCAGCGTCAGTATGACTTCTTTGATAAAGGGAAAGAACATTTGAAACCGATGATTCTCAAGGATATTGCCGAAGATGTGGATATGGATATCTCCACAATCAGCCGGGTGACCAATGGAAAATACGTCCAGACCGATCGCGGTGTATACGAGTTAAAATATTTCTTTACCGAGAGCATCAAAACGGAGGATGGCGAAGTCTCGAATCGGGTTATTAAGGATCGGATTAAAGATATCGTTGCGGAAGAAGACAAACAGAAGCCACTCAGTGACAGCAAGATCGCGAAGAAACTGCGGGAAGACGGTTACACTATCGCCCGACGGACTGTAGCGAAATACCGAGAACAACAGAATATACCGGTGGCACGGTTACGTCGGGAGATTGATGCGTAAAAACAATTCGGATTGTCCTGTGAAATTAATGCCATCTCGTCAACACGGGATGGCATCTTTTTTTGACTTGCGCGAGAAGAGTCAATGAGGAAGAGAGTATTAGGGATGAGAGTCGGAAAGTGATAGGTTTGCATATCGTGCGCAGCCAGATAAACTCATACGGGACGGCAAAACTCCGGGAACACGGAAAATTGTTCTCGCACATGTTGCTCTCTGTATTTTGTATGTTTATAAAAGCAACGGATGATCAGTCAAGTGCTTCACAATACCAGGAACACAGTATCGCAATAATATTTTGTGGTAATAATACTTAATGATTTGAGGTAAGAATGGCGAAAAAACGAATTATAATCGGCGGGGAAGAGTTCCAAATTCCCGACCTGAATTTCAAGGGCAACACTGTATTGTATATCATCGGGGCAGTCATTTTACTCTGGTTGGCCAGCGGAATATACGTGGTTGGACCGGATGAAGTCGGTGTGGTACGGCGGTTCGGTGAAATGACCCGCCAGACAACGTCCGGAATGCATTATCACCTGCCGGCACCGTTTGAACAGGTCGATACGCCGAAAGTAACCGAGGTGAAGCGCATAGAAGTCGGATTTCGCAGTATAGGAAATGGGCGGATACGGCAGATTCCGAACGAATCGCTGATGCTGACCGGTGATGAAAACATCGTGGATGTGCAGCTGGTTGTCCAGTACAGGATAAAGGAACCGGAGAACTACCTTTTTGAAGTGCGTAATCCGAGCACCACAATCCACTCCGGTGCAGAGGCTGCATTGAGGCAGGTTGTAGGCGCCCGAAAGATTGACGAGGCACTCACCACCGGGAAAGCCGTGATTCAGGACAGTACGCACCAATTGCTGCAATCGATACTCGACCGGTATCAGGCGGGCATTCATATTGTAGCGGCACAGCTACAGGATGTCCAGCCCCCGCAACAGGTGGTGGATGCGTTTAAGGATGTGGCCAGCGCCAAGGAGGATAAAAACCGGATCATCAACCAGGCAGAAGGTTATCGCAACGATGTCATTCCGAAAGCTCGCGGCGAGGGGGAGCAACTCCTGGAACAGGCACGCGGGTATAAACAACAGCGCATCAAGAATGCCCAGGGCGACTCGGCCAGGTTTGTCCAGCTGGTCCGGGAATACCGGAGAGCCCGGTCAATTACGGAAAAGCGGCTCTATCTGGAGACTATGGAAGAAATACTACCGGGCATTCAAAAATATATCATCGATTCGGAGGGCGGCGATAATGTCCTCAAACTCCTGAATCTGGATGGAAAAGGAGGCCGCCAATGAAACATATTAAATGGATAGTTCTCGCAATTGCTGGAATTTTAGTACTGATGTCCCTGTATACGGTGGACGAAAAAAATCAGGTGGTTGTTTTGCAGTTTGGCAAGCCGGTGCGGGTGGTGCAGGAGCCCGGCCTACACATGAAAATGCCCCCGCCGTTTCAGGAAGCATTAAAGTTTGAAGATCGGCTGTTACAATACGATGTATCACCAAGTGAGGTGATTACCAAAGATAAAAAGAGCCTGATCATCGATAATTACGCCAACTGGAAGATCGTGGAACCGTTAGTGTTTCTTCAGACGGTTCGCACGGAGGCGGCAGCACAGGCCAGACTGGATGAATTGATCTATTCCGAGCTGCGTGAGCAGATGGGAAAGCACGATCTGAATGAAATTGTCACCGACGCCCGGGAAAAGATCATGAAAGACGTGGCAGACGCGGCCAACCGGAAATCCCACGAATACGGGATTGAGGTCATCGACGTACGCATCAAGCGGGCCGACCTCCCGGAAGAGAACGAGCAGGCGGTCTTTAACCGGATGCGCGCCGAGCGGAAGCGGCAGGCGAACCGGTATCGCTCCGAAGGTGAAGAACAGTCGACGATTATCCGCTCCCAGACAGATCGTGAGAAGACAGTGATACTGGCGGAAGCGCGTCGAAAAGCCGAGCAGATCCGTGGCGAAGGGGATGCCGAAGCCATCCGGATTTACGCGGATGCCTTTGGCCAGTCGCCGGAGTTTTTCGAGTTCACCCGGACGATGGACGCCTATAAAAAAGCCATCGATGACAGCACCGTGATCTTTTTATCACCGAATTCCGATTTCCTGAAATACATCAAGGGAGCCCGGCCATGAGTGAAACGTACCACGCCACCACCATCATTGGAATACGGAAAGATGGTAAAACCGCCATCGCCGGTGACGGTCAGGTGACTATGGGTGAAACCGCAACCAAGCATAAAGCGGTAAAGGTCCGCACGCTTTATGACGATAAAGTGCTTGCAGGCTTCGCCGGAGCAGCCGCAGACGCCTTTACACTGTTCGAAAAATTCGAAGGGCGGCTCGAGCAATATAAAGGGAATCTGTACCGCGCTGCCGTGGAGCTGGCCAAAGAATGGCGGACGGATAAATTCCTCCGCCGGCTGGAAGCCTTACTGGCGGTGATGGACGAAAACGGGGCGTTGATTATCTCCGGTAACGGCGACGTCATCGAACCGGACGATAACATCGTGGCCATTGGCAGCGGCGGAAATTATGCCCTTGCCGCAGCCCGGGCGCTGAATGAATTCAGCGATTTGAGTGCTGGGGAGATGGCCAGGAAGAGCCTGGAAATTGCATCAGATATCTGTATTTATACCAATAATAATATAACCGTATTGACATTAGACTCATGAAAAAAGCTATTCAATTACCCGGACGGGAGCTGACTCCCAGAGAAATTGTGAAGGAACTGGATCGATACATTATCGGTCAGGAAAAGGCCAAGAAATCGGTCGCCATTGCGCTACGGAACCGGTGGCGCCGGAAGCAGGTGGACGACGATATGCGGGAGGAGATCTATCCGAACAATATTATCCTCATCGGGCCCACAGGCGTAGGGAAAACCGAAATCGCCCGGCGCCTGGCAAACCTGGCCAACGCACCGTTCCTGAAGGTGGAAGCGTCCAAGTTTACGGAAGTCGGATACGTCGGTCGGGATGTGGAAAGCATGATCCGTGACCTGACTAATATTTCTGTAAACATGGTCAAGGAGGAGCATGAGGAACGGGTGCAGGAACGCGCCAGAGAACAGGCCAACGAGCGGATTCTGGATATTCTGATTCCACCGGCGCCCAAATCAGGCACCGAGGAAGAATCGGCAGATGAGCGCCGGGAAAAGACCCGGGAAAAATTCCGGCAGCGCCTGAATGCCGGAGACTTCGAAAGCAGGCAGATTGAAATTGAAGTCCAAGATGACAGCACACCCATGATGCAGATCTTCGGGGCGTCCGGCATGGAGGAAATGGGGGTAAATCTCCAGGACATGCTGGGCAATCTGATGCCGTCCAAGAAAAAAACCCGAAAGACCAGCGTGGCCGAAGCCCGGAAAATCCTGACCCAACAGGAAGCCGACAAGCTGATCGATATGGATAAAGTGACTAACGAAGCGCTTCAGCGGGTGCAGAATTCCGGTATAATCTTCCTGGATGAAATTGATAAGATCGCCGGGGATCGCGGCGGCGGTTCCGGCAACCAGGCGGACGTCTCCCGTGAAGGCGTACAACGGGACATCCTGCCAATCGTGGAGGGTTCTACCGTCATGACCAAGTACGGCATGGTGCAGACCGAGCACATCCTGTTTATTGCCGCCGGTGCATTTCACATGACCAAGCCGTCGGATCTGATTCCGGAACTCCAGGGGCGGTTTCCCATCCGCGTGGAACTGAACAGCCTCACTACCGAGGATTTTATCAAGATTCTTCAGCATCCGGAGAATGCGTTGATTAAACAGTATCAGGCCTTGCTGGATACGGAGGGCGTCGAACTGGAATTCAAAGACGGGGCTATTGAAGCAGTGGCGGAGATCGCGACGGAAGTTAATGAAACGACGGAGAACATTGGTGCACGCCGGCTCCATACCATTATGACCTTATTACTGGAAGACCTCCAGTTTGAGCTGCCGGATGGGGACCCCGGCGAAACAACTATCACCGGCGAAATTGTCCGGGATCGGCTCCGGGAAATCGTGGAGGATAAAGATTTAACGAGATACATTCTTTAGACAAAGAGGTAGATATATATGCTATTACGTATTGCGTAATTTTAACTCCAATTTTTTAAATACGTAATACGCAGTACGCAATACTGTCGATAACAACCTGATACACTGCCTTCTTCAATCCTATGGAGAGCAGGCGATTTTACCTTAACACTTAAACACCGGAACACTTTAACACTGTAGTTTAGGAGAACGACGTGCAAAAAGACTTTCTCGCTATCACGGATATGACCCGTGAAGAAATTATGAAGACCTTCGAGCTCACGAAAGTACTGAAGGAAGAAGTGAATAAGGGCATTCCGCACCATCGGCTGGACGGCCAGTCCCTGGCAATGATCTTTGCCAAACCGTCTGCCCGGACGCGGGTGTCATTCGAGACCGGGATGTTCCAGCTGGGCGGGCATGCTCTCTATCTTTCGCCAAACGATATCGGTATCGGAAAGCGGGAGGCGGTAAAGGACATTGCTCAGGTGCTCTCACGGTATAATAACGGTATCATGGCGAGGCTGTTTGAGCATCGTCACATGGAAGAACTTGCTGAATTCGCATCCGTGCCCGTGATTAACGGTCTGACGGATTTCAACCATCCGTGTCAGGTGATGGCGGATATTTTTACGGTACTGGAGCACCGCGGAAACCTGAATGAGCTCAAAGTCACGTTCGTTGGTGACGGAAATAACGTAGCCAATTCCTGGATTAATCTGGCGTCACGGATTCCCATGCATTTTGTCATCGCTTCACCCAGTGGATATGATCCGGATCCAACTATCCTGGAAAAGGCCAGAGAGGCGGGTATCAGCGAAATAGAGGTCCTTGGCGATCCCAAAGAAGCAGTAGCGGATACAGATGTTATCTATACAGATGTCTGGGCATCCATGGGCCAGGAAGACGAAGCGGAAGAACGACGGAAAGCGTTTATGCCGTTTCAGGTGAATTCGGAACTCCTGTCCCAGGCGAAAGAGGATTGTTACGTGATGCACTGTCTGCCGGCGCATCGCGGCGACGAAATTACCAATGTAGTGATCGACGGACCCCACTCTATCGTCTTCGACGAGGCCGAAAATCGGATGCACGTACAGAAGGCGATTATGGTGCAGTTGATGGAGAAATAATTTCCTAACGATTTTCCTGCTGGTTCAAGCCCAGTGGCAGGGGCTTAAACCGGTAATATTTTCATTCCTCCCAGTTACCTTTTTGACCAAAATCACATCGCCAACGTCTCACTCATAGTTTTGTTGATCCATATCAAATATTATTAACCATCACTTGAGAAAGTCCTGCCAGCTGTTATCATAACTACCGTCTGAAATGAGACCAATTAACTCATCATTAAAAATTGGGAGTACAAATGGGGCGTGTAGAATTTTATCGTAAAGTGCACCAAATCCTTGCAGGTTTCCTTGTGCTGATTATAATGGTGCCAGCTGCCGGCTTTTCACAAGCAGTGATTACCGCATCGAATCAACAGGAAGGCGCTCTCTTCGGCAGAGCAGTCCTCGGATTATCCGACATCGATGGTAATGGTGCCGGAGAATATCTGGTTTCTGCACCATACGAGGATGTGGGCATCTGGACCCGCACCGGTCGGGTATACCATATCGATGGCTCAGGTCAGGATACAATTAAGACTATGACTAACCCGAACCAGGATTTTACTACATTTTTTGGAATAGATATGGAGTACACCGGCGACATCAACAGTAACGGATCTGACGACATTATCATTAGTGCCAGCGGTGCGGAAATGTGGGGCAATACGACACAGCGCGGCGGTGCTTACGTTTACGATGGCGGTACCTTCGATAGTTTGCTAGCTGTCCGTCCACCTGCAAATATGGAAACCACAATGCTGGGAACCAGCGTCTCCGGGATTGGAGATGTAAACGGTGACGATGTATCCGACCTGGTTTTGGTGGACAGTCAATCCAGGGAAAATTCATGGGCAAACAAGTTTGTGGTATTCATTTACAGCGGAGTGGATAACGACGGAGACGGATACGCGGATTTTCTTCATACCATTGATGAACCGGTGAACGCGGAATATCCGTACTATGACATTGGCGGGGAGATCGCCGGTGGGACCGATTTGACCGGAGATGGTTCTGGTGATCTCCTTATCGGGAATCCGGTGAATGAATTTGTGCATATCGTGAATGGAGCAGATGGCGGTATTCACAGAACGGTGGTCACGCCGTTTGCAGGCGGAAACGTCAACCAGTTCAACGGTCATTTTGGGACCAGCGTCTCCTTTATCACCGACGTCTCCGGCGATTCGGTGCCGGAATTTATTGTCGGCGCACCTGATGAGTACGGTGAGCGATCCGGCGGCAAAGTATACGTATATAACGGCGCTACGTTGGACGCTATGCATGAGATCTATTCCCCCATAGATGGTACCCCCAGTGAATTCGGGAACGCCGTACAGGCGATCCCGGATATTAACGATGATGACCAGGCCGATTTCCTCGTCGGTTCCACAGCAAACGCACCGGACGGCACAGTGAGCGCCGGACGAGTCTACGTGTTCAGCACATCGGATTTTTCCTTTGTGGCAGAACTTGTCTCGCCGACGCCTCAGAATTTCAGCTCCTACTATGATAATTTTGGGGTGGAACTCACCGGAGTCCCGGATGCCAACAGTGATGGCCGCGCGGAAATTCTGGTGGGAGCACCAAACGACAGCACCCAGTCCGGGGTTTCGCAAATGGGTGTGGCATATCAATTTTCCTCCCAGGGATTCCCCGGATTCAATCTGCCACCGAACGCAGATTTCACTGCCGATACTACGCAGGCGCTGACGACCGACACTCTCACATTTACGGCGAACGCCAGTGACCCGGACGGCAGCGTCATAGGCTATCGCTGGGATTTCCAGAGCGACGGAACCGTGGACGATACTTCCCAATCACCGAAGCACCGATTTTACAACAGCGGTAAATACAAAGTGAGTCTGACGGTGGTGGATGATGACAGCGTTACGGCATCGCATTCCGCGCTCATCACGATTTTTCCCGGCGAAAAAGATACCGGTCCGCGTCGGTTAACCGATAATTCCGTGGACGATACCAATCCGTTTATTATCGGGCCTTCAACCGTCTACTATCACTCGGATATGAATAACGAGGTCATTCGGAAGAATACCAATGATTACAGCCTCCAGTCCAATGCACAGCACCTGAATGCCGACCAGAACAACGTGGTGTACGTTGCGAATACCGTCAACGGTAATGCTGGCATATTTCTGTACAACGGAAGAGTCACCCCGGACGAGCTGGGACATGTGTACTATTATCCGAGCCGTGGTGCGATTGAACCATTCAATGACAAAGTGGGGGGTAAAGGACTGATCGCCTATTCCCATGCCGAAGGGACCAGTAATTTCACACTGGGCTTTTATGCCAATGGACACAATTACACGGATATGGGTATGGGGCTCAATCCCATGTTTCCGCGAGTGAGCACGGATGGTTATACCATTGCGTATGCTGCCAAAGAAAATGCGAGCGGCGATCCGTATGAGATTTACCGATACACCTGGAGCGACAGCGTGAACGGCGGCACGAATGAGCGTATTGCCAAGGCCGCTTCTGAGAATGAGAATCTCGGGATGGAAAATGAGGTCACTCCCCTGGGCATTGCCATCAGCGACAGCGGAGAAGTGATTGCCTGGGAAGCCAAAACCAGCACATCAACCGGTGCCTCGCGGCATATTGAATACTGGAAAAACGGGGTTGTCCACGAAGTCACCGGACAAGGCTGGCCGGTGGTGAGTCACGATGGCCGATATATCATGACGCACGATTATATCTATGATACACAGCAGGAAAAAGGGTTGGACATCGGCGGCTCCGATTACGGCGATCTGGATGCGTCCACGAACTATCCGAGGACATTTGATATGGACTATGATGGCAACTACGTCGTGTTTACAGGGGAATTGGATCAAAAGCTGTACATTCACTCCCGTATAACCAACCGGACGCAACTGGTCCGGGATTCGGATGATGATATGCGCACGCCGCGGATCAGTCCGGACGGCATGTATCTGGCGTGGGAGGAGAAAGTCAACGGCGACGACTGGGAAATCTTTACATATCGGAATCCCATGAGCGAGGGCGGACTGGAGAATCCCGGCACCAATATCAGTGAGCTGCCTGATCAGCGGGTTGCGAATCTGCAGATCAGTGCTGACGGACGATACAGCGTGTTCACCGGGATGCTCGGATTCTCTCCGGAGGTCTACCTCTACGATAAAGAAGTCGGGGCGCGACAGGTGCTGACCGATAACGCGGTGGGCGAGTCGAATCTGCTGCTGTCCGGAGACGGCAGTGTGCTGCTCTGGAGCCAGACAGACGTCCAGGGGAATAATGCCCAGACTGTATATTTCGATATTGAACAGACGAACAGGGCAGTGCTCGCGGATATGGCGACGCCAGAGGCCATCAGTCATGACGGTTCCAGAGTGCTGCTGGACTTTGCTTACAACGGAAAAATCTACCGCGGACGGACCGTCCTCTATGATAAATCCACTGGTTTGTACAATCCAATTCCCGATATTGGCGATCTGGAAGACTATTCACCCGACCTGAACTATCTCTTGCTGGAAGAAAGTGATTCACTCAAGGTATATAACACTCAGGACTCGAGTCTGGTGGAATTCGCAGCAGGATATTCCGTGGAAGGATATCCCGAAATCGACAGCTCCGGTACCCGAGTGCTCTATCAAACAGAGGTAGACAGCACAGAGATGGAGCAACTACGGCTGTACGACACGACCACCGATTCCACAATAATCATCAGTGAGAATTCCACCGAAGATGACATGTGGATTGAATTCGGAGCGCTCACCGGTGATGGCAGCACCGTTTTTTTCCAGGTAAGCGCCGAAGGCAATGTAGAGGGAAACAACGTCATCTACCGGTACGACATTTCCACCGGTCAGCAGGTGATGGTTGATGATCAGGGTATTGACGAGTACCTGGACGATTACGATTACAGTGAAGACGGCCGGTTCTTTGCCTATTCGAAAATTATCAACGAGGAACAATGGGTAAAAGATGTCTTCTATTATGACCACAAAACCGGGACGACCACCGGCGTTACACATGATAATGCGAATGACCAGAATCCGGTAATCAGTGCCGACGGCACCACCCTTCTCTGGGCAGGCAAAGATGGAGCCGGTCCCCAGGCAACTACGGAAGCCTGGCAATATCAACTGTATGAACCAACCACGACACCAGTGGCTGATGGAGCAGATGTGCCCGAAAATTTCCGGCTCTATTCCAACTATCCGAACCCGTTTAATCCGGAAACTACATTCCAGTTTGCGTTGCCGGGCGCCTCGAATGTGCAGATACAGATCTTTAATATTCGGGGTCAGCAGGTGAGAGTCATGCAACTTGGCCGGATGACCGCCGGTACGAAAATGGTACAGTTCGACGGTAGCGACCTGGCCAGCGGCATGTACGTATACCGGGTTGTGGTAAAGAGTGCAGACCGGACTTTGCGGAAGACCGGAAAATTTACCCTGCTCAAATAAAATTCCCCTCCAATACGCTGTTCTGAGCGAACAGCGGCTTTTTCTTTTCTCCTCGCTCTCACTTACATCTTTATGTATTTTTATGACAATGTTAGTGCAAACGAGTAATGATTGAGGTAATTCAAACTTTGATTGTTCGCAGTCAAATCAGGCTAGAACTTAGCGGCTGACCTCTATATAGATGGGGATAATTTCTAATGAATTTAAATCTTGTTCTACGCATCTGTACTGCGATAGTTGTGTTGTGGAGTATCGGAGTCCAAAGCATTTATGCCATTCCACAGGAAGAATCAGGTTCGATACAAAATCGCGTCATTCGGTTGAATGACCTGGGGGAACAGGCCCTTCCGGCAAAGTCGGATAGTGCAATCATCTATGGGGAACAAGCGCTGGAACTGACAGAAACGGCCAACTTTCCCATGGAAGAAATTCGGGCTCACCGAAACATGGCCAAAGGTTATTACCATTCTTCCAGGCGGGAAGAGGCGCTGGACCAGCATCAGCAACAGTTGCGTGTCGCAACCGAAGCGGACCTGCCGAATGAACAGGTCAGGGCCCTTCGTGATATCGGTTTTACCCACGAAATGATTGGCGAGTATCAACAGGCCATGACCTATTATGAACAGGGTATCCGGATGGCGGATTCTCTCAGTCTTGAGGGAAAACTGGCAACTTTGTACAACGATATGGGAATTGTGCATAAAACTATTGCGAAATATGAAGAATCCCTCCGGTATTATCTGGACGCGCTGAAGATGTATGAGAGTATTGTAGACAGTGCCGGTATCGGTCGGGTCACCGGAAATATTGGTGTGATTTATGAAAAGTTGGGTAATTATGAAAAATCGCTGGAATTCCATAAGAAGGCGCTGGCGATTTACCGGAACCATCTCGGTCCGCGCTACGTGGCCGGTGGACTCACCAATATCGGGATTATTTATTGGTATGAGGGAGAGTATCAATCCGCTTTGGAATACTTAAATAAGGCGCTGGATATCAGACAAAAACTCGGAAACCGGTATGAGATCGCTGGGGCACTGGAAAACATTGGTCTGGTGCTCATTGATATGGAACAGTACCGGAGAGCGCTAGAATTCCTGACTAACGCGCTGGCAATCAAGCAAGATTATGAAGACAGGAACGGGATAGTCAACTCTTACTACAATATTGGGACGGTTTACCAGGGAATGCATCAGTATTCTAAATCAATTGAATATCTGGATAAAGCCGAATCTCAGGCTGCCGAGCTCGGATTACGACGGCAGCTCGTGGAAATCTACAAAACACGATCGAAAGTATATGAATCGTCCGGTGCCTTTCAGGAGGCGCTGCGGAATCATAAATTATATAGCGCGACCAAAGACAGTATTACCGCAGCAGAAACGCAGGAAAGAATCGCCGAACTTCAGACCCAATACGAGGCACAGCGGCGGGAGCAGCAAATTACAAATCTGGAACAGGAAAACACAACGGCAAATCTCAGGATAGCGAAACAGCGACAACTTGGTATATTTTTGGTGTTCACGATAATCGTATTAATCGGCGGCGGTATTCTGATATACCGGTTTTACCATCAGAAGAAACTGGCGAATATCAAACTTGTATCCGCAAACGGTATCCTGGAAAAGCAGCGGAAGGAACTTCAGGAGGCGCTACAAAAAATCAAAACACTCCGGGGTCTGCTGCCTATCTGTGCGAATTGCAAGAAAATCCGCGACGATTCCGGCTATTGGAATGAGGTGGAGCATTACATAATTGATCACTCGGAAGCACAGTTCACCCATGGGATCTGTCCCGAGTGTATAACAGAATTGTATCCTAATTTTTCAGGGAATATTGAACAGGATTAGGAAGGATTTGAATCCGGAGGACAGTATGAAGCAGATCTATAAAATCCCAGTGTGGTTCGCGATTTTTATTTTGGCAGCAAGTGTCGTGTCGTGTGGGGGAGAAAAGGAAAAGAATTTCAGTGACGCACCGCTGACTGATACCCAGTTAAAACACGGGATCGGCCCCATTGATACGGTAAAAGTCGGAAATATAGATATAGGCCTCGTTCGCAGGGGGCAGTCTATTTTTCGAGCAGAGTGCATGAAATGCCATACTATGGATAAAGCTGTTCTAGGTCCGGCCCTCCGTAATATCACCGAACGGCGAACTCCTGAATTTATCATGAATATGATCCTGAATCCCCAGGAGAATGTGATGCGTCATCCGGTCCTGCAGAAGTATCACCAACAGTTTAACCAGTACATGACTGACGTTGGCCTGGACAGTAGTGGCGCCCGGGCGGTGCTGGAGTACCTGCGGAGCGAAGCGCCTGAGTAGGCTATATGGATTTTCAGTAAAGACTACTCGGGATAGGCATGAAACGTCTCTCCAGGATCTTACCGAATTTATCCTCTAATCGTGGAAATTATTACGTTAAAATAGTTAAAATAATAGAGTAACGCTTATATGCCTATGTAGGGACATGCCACGGCATGTCCCTATTCAAGGTGTTGTGAAGGCCTCAATTTGCAATTTAAGCGTTCCTTATCCCGTTTATTCCAAGTGGAATCCATGCTCGGAATTAAGCGCCACCGACGCTGAGAGCCGGAGATCCTGAGTAGTTATCGCGACGATCGGCGACGCGAGTATCTTCCATCTTTTACTAAAAAAGATGGTATCTTTTAAGAAACACCTTCCGAAAACTATTCCCGGGCTTCTATTAATAAAACCCCATTTTTTTATTGGTAAGTACTTTTTTAAAAAAAGTACCAAAAATCCGGCTGCCCCATCCGGTTCAAGAATTGTCTCACCAGAGACCCCTTCGGGGCTACACAGGTCTCGCTACCAAACCCAGAACTCGGGCGCCTCGCTCCCTTAGACAGCTGGGTTTGGTGACGCTCAACCTGCAGAAATTCAATGAACCGAATGGGTGAGGCCGAATAAAAGAACAAGGAGCGATCGGCGATGGTTTTTTTTGGGGAGAAAAAGATCCCATCTATCGCAAAGATGACATCTTTGTGGTTGACCAGTTAAAACTCAAAAACCCAAATGGGGGCCCTCTGCGACTGATTCAGGACTCTGTTGGGGGAGAGAGAAGGACATTGCCTGTCGATTTTTAATGCTCCTAAATTGTCAGAAATCCGGTGTTGTTTTTTTGTATCATCAATTAAATAAAACGTAAGGTATAATTGTAATCAAAGGTTAAAAACAGTGTAATACTCCCTTGAATATTTCCGGCCTGAAATAAAAAAGGCGTCCCGGGGGGGACGGGACGCCTTTTTTTCCTCCACTGTGGGTTTTGGTCTGTGAGAGGGGAGGTTGAAACTGCACTATTTCAGGAGGGTGACTTTCTGCATGAGTGCTTTCTCCGGGGTCTCGAACCGGATGAAATAGATACCGGAGGAGAGGTTACTTCCGTCTAGCTGGTACTCATGAATTCCGGATTCCAGCTGTTGATTCACAAGCGAGGCGACCTGTTGTCCCATCAGGTTGTAGACACTCACTTTGACCGGCGCATTGTCAGTGAGGGTAAAACGTATCGTCGTCACCGGGTTAAAGGGATTCGGGTACGCGGAGAGCGTAAACGCCTCAGGAACCAGCGCATCGTTTTCCTTGGCAATTGGTGTAGTCGCCCCCTGGGGCAATCTGCCGTCGGCATCCAGTTTTGACAATCCTTTAAGCCAGAGACCTTCGCCAAATGCGCCGACAAAATCAACCTGGGCGAAGAAACCATCGTCCGGTAATGAGACGCCACCAGTCATGGCTGCGCTACCGCTGGCCGGTCGCGGATCAATTGTACCGGCACCGTCCTGGCGGTCGGTGTCCAACGACCGCAGCTGCGGATCGGTGTCCTGTGCCGCCAGTCCCAGCGTATCGATTTCAAACTGTGCCCCGGCATTCCCGTAGACGATGTTTTCTGCGGAGAAGTTGAGGGAATCTTCGGGAATCAGCGCGAAGGTGGCGTCTTCCGTAATCCGCACACCGTAGCCGTTGCCTTCGGTCACGATCACGTTGCGGAAATCACCGCCGGTACCTTCCCGGAGCCGGATCATCTGATCCGCGCCGTCGCCGGTAGGGCTGCCGCCGCCGGGACCGATGAGGGTCACATTGTGGAACTGGGGATAGGAACGCGGCTGTTGATCGTAATTGTCGCCGTCGTTATCCATTTCGAAGCCGCGGCCTGCCGCATCCGTGCCCTGCAGCGCGAACAGGAACTGTCCTTTGCCCTGGTAGCCCTGGTCTGTGTCGAAGGCGTCGTCGCCGACGAACAGGACGGAGAGATACTTCACGTTGACCGTCCCGCCGAAGAATTCGAAGCCGTCGTCCAGATTCCAGGCAACTTCGCAGTGTTCCACCACGGTGCCGTCGCCGACGCCGGCGAAGGTGATGCCGTTAATTTCGTTGTCCTGCCCGATGGACCGCCCGCCGTACCAGACCCGCACATAGCGGAGAATCCCGCTGCTGTCATGGGGATCGTCGCCGCCGTATGGGACGCCGGTGAGGCCTTCCACGTTAGACTCGCCGCCTTCGGCGTTAATCGGGGCGTTCCCGAGGAGAATCAGGCCACCCCAGGTACCGCGGGCCGGCAGCTGATCATCGGAGAGGGACGAGGTAAATGTAATCGGCGCATCGGCGCGGCCGTCCGCTATCAATTTCGCGCCGCGTTCCACGATCAGCGCCGGGGCCAGGCCGCTGCCGTCATCTTCGTTGGCCTTGATGACTGTGCCCGGTTCGACGGTGAGGGTGGCGCCGGACTTCACAAATACCTGTGCCGTCAGCAGATAGTCATTGTCGGCCGTCCAGGTGGTGTTCTCGGTAATGTCCGAGGACACTTCCACCTGGGCTAAAACCGATGAAGCAATGAATATTAATACAAACAGAGTTAAAAATCGTTTCATAGTCGGTTTGACTCCTTCTGTTATTGTTTACAGATTATACGAGACGCCCAAGCTGATGGACTGTCCCGGTTGGTACACTTTCGTGGTTTTCAGTTCGCTGGTTGCCGGCTCGATCTGACCGAATTTGACTTTCGAATTCAGCAGATTTTTTGCCTTAAAACCGATGGAGAATTTTTGGATATTCTTGGAAACCGTAAGATTCAGTGAGTGGAACGGATACTCATATTCGTTCGGTAATCCGCCTGCCCCGATAGACCGGGGCCGCTTGGTGAAAGTATTGTAGGCCATCGTTGCACTCAGTCCCTGTAAATCACGGTAGTTCAGACTGGCGTTCATTATCAGGTCGGACTGTCCCTGAAGCGGTCTTGAGATGGCTGTTGCCGTATTTCTCACCTGGTACCCGGTAAAAAGCGTCACTACTGAATCGGTCTCAACTTCCGTCTGGGAATAGGTGGTATTGAACTGGACTTCAAAGACACCGTAATCCTGCGGAATAAATCCGAGTTTGGTGCGAAGTTCAAATTCTGCGCCCCAGCTGCTGGCGGATCTGGCATTCTGCGGCGTCCGGTAGGATCCGTCAGCCACTTCGATGAGGGAGTTTTCGATGGGATTGGTAAAATCCTTGGTAAATAGCGTAGCGGCCAGCAGTTCACCGGCCCGTGGGAACCACTCGTACCGGATATCGTAGTTCCGGATGTCCGTGGTCTTCAGGAACGGGAAACCAACGTACGGTTCCTCGCCATAGAATTCCCGGTATTCGAACGGGGCGATTTCCCGAAATTCAGGGCGGGCAACCGTGTGGGAATAGGCAAGCCGAAGATTCGACTTTTCGGACAGCGCCACGATCAGATTATACGAGGGTAAAAGTTCCACTTCATTGATGTTGGAGAGCAGCGTATCGCTGCCGGAGATGTTGCCCTTGTAGGGCTCATTTGTCACCGGATCATACGGCTGGAGATTCATCTGATACGTTTCATACCGGGCGCCACCGATGAACCGGACGCGATTCAACGGTTGAAAGAGCCCGAATCCCAGCGGGACTTCCACCATGGCAAAGCCGGCGTTCAGATCTTCGCTGGCAGAATAGGCATCGGAAGGCTGAGTCGATTCCCGGATAATCAGTCCGGGTGTGACGTTGCCGTCTGCATCTACAGAAAAGTAGTTGGAATCGGTCAGTGCCGCGCCATATTGCCCATCGGTCACGACTGTGACTTCCGGATCCCAGGAACCGGCACTGTATTTATTTGCGTAACTGTGATAGAAACTCCGGCGTTCGAACTCCCGGTTATTATCCTGGATGCGAGTACCGAGCTTCAATTTATACGGCTGGTTGAACCGGTCATTGAGGGACATCTCCCAGTTGAGATCCAGCGAGGCGTTGTTATCGTCACCGGAGAGAAATTCCCGGGTACCGGCGCTCCAGGAATAGGTGTCCATCTGGAAGTAGGTGCTGTCCTGGGCGCCGAAGGCCTGCTTTTCGCGATAGTTCAGCCGTTTGGTATCCGGCTCGGACAGCCGGGACGTGGCGTTGGTGTATGACCATTCCAACCGGTGGTGCATCGGAGAACCCAATTGATGCGACCCGCTCAGCGTGGATGTCGAAATGCTCTTTTCTGAGAAGTAATGCTTAATGAACATGCCGTTGTCGAAGTTGGCCGCGAAGCCTTCCTCGCTGGTGACTTCATTGGCAGAATTATGGGTGTACAGATGGTGGAATTTGATTTTGTGAGCATTGAACAGTTCCATGCCGGTGCTGAAAGATGCGCCCAGATTAGTACTATATTCAGACTGAGCACGGTCCTTCCCGAGTCGCGCGGACATGGTTAAATCGTTATTCATGCTGTACTCATTGATATCTGCGACGGTGTAGTCGTAATCGTTTGAAAACTTGAGTGTAGAAAAGAAGCCGTACTCGAGATTCCCATTCGGATTGAACCGGTCACCGTAGCTGGCTCCCAGCGATATCGGTCGCCCCGGCAATCCGGAAACCGACTGGTACCCAGTCTGAAAATCCGCACCATACTGACCCAAGAGTTCCTTCCGGGTGAGCGGGCTTTCGCTGAGCTTACCGTTGTATACACCGAGACGAATCGTGTCCGGAATGCTGGCGGGCATGCTCCTGGTGCCGTCATCGAAGCCGAAAAAATCGTATCGACCGCCGTCGGTCTGCCTGTACTGGATATTATCTGTCCCATAGAAGTTATTGCCGGCCGACAGACTGAATTTAAATACCCGGTTATCGGGGTACGCTTTCGTCTTTATGTTGACGCTGCCTCCGGCAAAGGTACCGGGGAGGTCAGGGGTAAACGTTTTAGAAGCGGTGATACTCTCCAGCAGTGCAGATGAGAATAGGTTCAGCGGCACGGTCTTTTTATCCGGATCGGGGCTTGGAATCGGCGCGCCATTCATCTGAGTATTCGTGTAGCGTTCGCCGAGACTCCGGACCTGCACGGTTTTTCCATCGATAACCGAGACGCCTGTGACTCTGGCCAGGGCATCTGCTGCGTTGGAGTCGCCGGCACGGGACATCTGTGCAGCGCTGATGCCGTCCTGAACGTTCGAGGAATTCCGTTGTTCTGTCAGCAGGTGAACGTCACCGGACTGTTTGGCATCCACTTCTACGACCACCTCATCCATCTGAAGACTGGATGGTGCCAGGGCGATGTCCAGGCGCGTGGTGGTCGATTCCTGCACCTCAACGCCGGTAATCCGCTTGGCTTCGTAGCCGATGTACGTGGCTTTCACAGTATAGATGCCAGGCCGGATCCCCCGGATCATAAAGTTGCCGTTGAGATCCGTGGCAGCTCCGGATTGGGTGGCTTCCAGGATGACGTTAGCTCCAATCAGTGGATCGCCGGTTTCGGAATCGACAATCTGTCCGGTAATCCGTCCGGTGGATGCTGCGAAGAGAGTCGATCCGGTAATGAGTATAATTGCAATGGATATGACGAGTTGTCTAAAACGTTGAATCTTATTCATGGTTTTCTCCTCTCATTTCTCAAAACCCGACAGTAGGATACGGAGGAGATGTAAAAAAACGTTAAACGGGAAGTGAAGATGCGATAAAGAAACGGCGGTGGTTGAGCAACTGATTCCTGGGACTAATCCTAAAAGGCAGAAAAGGAGAAGGGAGCAGAGAGAAGGCAGAAAGGAAAAATCGTGAGTTGTTCGTGGTTCGCGTTGTTTGTTGTAAAAACTATAACATAAATAGACAACGAGTTGAACTTTAAACAGGATTTCTACAACTAACTACGGACAACGAACAGGATTTGATTAAACACAAGACTATTAATTGGAAATGGTAAAATGTAACCCCTCCTGTCGGTGACGCCGCCGCAGCGGGGTCGCCGACAGTGGTTCTTTATTGGGTACAATCGGATATATACAATACTTCATGTAACCTTCAAGACAATAAACCGCTAAAGCGGTCACTACCAACAGCTCTTCTATACCCTAAAACAGTTCCCAGTCTCCGGCCTCCGGTTTTCCCCCTATACCCTACCCTTATACCTTTTTGTCCGATTTGCACACTTTCCAGCCGTTTTTGTACATTCCCATCGAAACTGAAACGTAAAGGAGACTCCAATGAAGGTTGCTGTTTTTAGCACCAAAGAATACGATAGACGGTTTTTCGATGAACTGAATGAAGCGCATGAGCACGAGTTGACCTATTTTGAGCCGCGCCTGACAAGGGAAACGGCGTCGTTGGCCAATGATTTCCCGGCGATCTGTGCCTTCGTCAATGATCAGCTGGACGCCGGGGTGTTGTTGACACTCAAGCGTCAGGGCACGGAACTCATCGCCCTGCGAAGTGCGGGATTCAATCACGTCGATCTGGAAGCCGCAGAAGATTTGGACCTTTCGGTTGTCCGGGTCCCGGCCTATTCGCCGGAGGCGGTGGCGGAGCATACGCTCGGACTGATCATGGCGCTGAACCGGAAAATACACCGGGCGTACGCGCGGGTAAGGGAAGGAAACTTCTCCCTGGATGGGCTATTGGGATTCAATCTGCACGAGCAAACGGTCGGAATCATCGGTACCGGAAAAATCGGAATTCACGTGGCAAAGATCCTGAACGGGTTCGGCTGTAACATCCTGGCGTACGATCCGTATCCGAATGATGAAATTAAATCACTCGGCGGGAAATATGTTGAGTTGTCTGAACTCTTTTCAGAATCAGATATCGTCACCCTGCACTGTCCGCTGATGCCGGCGACGCATCATATTATCAACGGTGATGCATTAAGTCAGATGAAGCAAGGCGTAATGCTCATCAACACCAGCCGTGGATCGCTCATCGATACCCAGGCGGCTATCCGATCGTTAAAATCCGGTAAAATCGGTTCCCTGGGGTTGGACGTCTACGAGGAAGAGGCGGATCTTTTCTTCGAAGATCTCTCTGAGCAGGTAATCAAAGATGATACTTTTGCGCGATTACTGACGTTTCCGAACGTAATTATCACCGGGCATCAGGGATTCTTCACAAAAAATGCGCTGAAAAATATCGCGGAAACCACGCTGGACAATATCTCTGAGTATGAAGAGTCCGGTGACTGCGAGAATACGGTCTCGCTTCAGCAACTGAAAAGAAGTGCGTGATTGAAGAATGAAAAAGGTATAAGGGTATAGGGGTATAAAGGTATAACGTATATGAACTTGGTCTCACGTTTAAAGTCCGCGAAGTAGATTTCAGCGGAGGAGAAGGCGGAGAAGGGAAAAAGCAGAAGGGAGGCGGGAAAAGGCAGGAAGGGTTTGTGTGGAACTTGGACGTTAAAACCGTTTTTTTGTGCGTGAGTATTCGATGTAGAAGTTATCTCTCGTCTCGCTTTGCCGCGGCGAAGCACCTCTCACAATTCACATCCGCTGTTTGATAACTGATAACTGATAACTGGTAACTTGAACACCTGAACACTTTCACACTATCCTTACACACTATCGCCCGTAAAACGGGCAGCGGGGGCAGACCCAATCGGTTTTTTCGGTTCGGTAAGGATGGTTGCTATTATAAAGAATGTCACTGCCGCCGTAATCGTGATAATTGTGGCATTCCTGAATGAAAGCCTCCTGAGCGGATTCGGTTGTGACATACTGAAAATGCGTGTATCGGGCAATGGCATCGACCCAGCCTGTTAACTTTTCGTTCAGGATGTCATCGGATCGGCCGACATAACAGACTACGAAGGAATCATCTTCGTCCAGGTATCCGAGGGCATACACGCCGGGTGACTCCGGTACATTTCCGTCTATGCCTTCCTCGTTTAATTCAAACGGGCCGAGCATGTCAAATTTTTCCATCGAGCCTTCTCCTTCGTTTCAGCTGCCGATATGGAAGAACTTACTCAATTCGTATATGGTATTCAACTGATAGCCGGGATATCCCGTATGCCCGGAGTCAGGTCGGATATGGGATTCAGCCACAGATTTCATCGGTGAATTAATCCCGGTGGTCCTCAATTTTCGGATTTCAATCTACCGCACGATATTGTATGTTTTAGGCGTTTCTAATCACAATAAACCCGAGCAATACCTTGGCCGTACACAATGAAATACAACGGATAGGCATTATCGGATTTGGCCGGTTCGGCCAGCTCATGGTTGAGTATCTTTCCAACGATTTTGAGATCGCAATCTCGAGTCGTTCCAGGGATGCTGAAACCATAGCGAAATCCGGTGGAGTGCTCACATCTCTGGAAGAAACCTGCGACTGTGACATCGTGATACCTTCGGTTCCGATATCCTCATTCGAAGCGACCATTAAAAAGATAGCGCCATTGGTGGACGGCAATCTGGTGCTGGATGTCTGCTCTGTGAAGGAATACCCGGCAAAAGTAATGCAGGAGCGACTCTCGGAGGCAACTGGCATTCTGGCAACCCATCCCATGTTCGGGCCGGATAGCGCCAATGATACTCTGGCCGGGCAAAAGATAGTGCTGTACGGCGTCCGTATAGAAGGTGCACTTTACGACTGCATCAAACAGTATTTGACTCAATTGGGCTTGACGGTGATTGAAGTAACTCCGGAAGAGCACGACCGGCAAATTGCCCGCTCACAGGTATTAACACATTTTATTGGCCGGGGACTCAGCGTGTACGATGCAAATCCGGTGGCAATTGATACCGAGGGGTACAAACGATTGCTCAAAATTCTGGATGTGGTGGAGAATGATACTTCGGAGTTGTTCCACGATTTAAATACATACAATCGATTTGCCGCCGAGGCCCGGGCGGAGTTTCTTCAGGCACTTCAGGATATAGATCGGGAGTTACGATGAAGGTTGCATTTCAGGGTGTGCGCGGCGCGTTCAGTGAAGCCGCCATTTATCAGCAATATGGCACCAAAGTCGAAACCTGCGGATTTGATGACTTTGAAGCAGTCTTCGATGCCGTAATCCGCGGGGAAATGGACGCCGCAATGATCCCGGTGGAAAACAGTATCGCCGGTTCCGTCTCCAGAAATTACGATTTCTTCCTGGTGAAACCGGTCGTGGCTATCTCGGAAGTGTATGCGCCCGTCCGGCACTGTCTGCTGGCCAAGCCCGGGGTATCCCTGGAAGATATTACCTCGGTGTTGTCCCACCCCATGGCGCTCAAGCAGTGTGAATCGTATTTGCGAGAGTACGATTTTAAATCGGTTCCGGAGTACGACACAGCCGGCGCGGCGAAACTAGTCGCCGAGAGCACTGAGCACCATTTTGCGGCCATTGCGTCTCACCTGGCAGGCGAGATTTACAATCTGGATATTCTGGCTGAAGATATCCAGACCATGAACACCAATATGACCCGGTTTCTGGTGGTCGCGACCTCCGAACCGGAGGACATCCGCCGGGAAAAGACCAGCATTGCCTTTAAGACCGAGCACCATCCCGGCGCGCTGGAAGATTGTCTCCACACGCTGACCCGCAACCAGATTAATCTCACGAAGATCCAGTCACGCCCAATCCCGGAAAATCCCTGGGAATATGTTTTTTATGCTGACTTTGAGGGCGGAGCTGACCAAACCAATGTCAGCAAAGCTATGACGGAACTAAAGGACGAGGCCAAGTATCTGAAAGTCCTGGGCAGCTATCCCATGGGAGACAAGGGCAAGCCGCAGTCAGCCTGACTATCCCGGATGTCCGACCGGCATGAGTCCGAACGGTTGAACCTCGGCCTCCAGTTCCAGGACCTCTCGAATTGTAGCATAATCCACTGCACCCATGAAGACCGTCCCCAGGTTTTGTGCCGTTGCCTGCAGATAAATATTTTCCGCCACGGCGCCGACCTCGATATGGGTATAGAGTTCACCCCGGCTGCTGTATCTGTCCGTAATTCGCTCATACACTCCACTAAGGGAAATGACGACCGGGACCCCAGCAATCCAGGATTGTCCCATTGTCGCGCCACTAAGCCCTTCTCTGGTATCCGCCTTCAAATGCAATTTAAGTGAATGTGAATCCGGAATGTACTGATAGACCCCAGCGGCGATGTCCTTCACATTCCCCACTGCAACGTAAATTTCCAATGGATACTGCGCACCGGCAGACGGTGCAGTGCGCTTCCCTTCGGCGGGACGAGTCACTCCCTGGGCCGCCCACAGCAGTTGAGAGAGTTGAGTCAGGGTAAGTGCATCTTTGGAATAATCTCTGACCGATTCCCGGTGTTGTAGTGACTGTTCCAGAGTAACCGTACCCGTCGTATCCGGCGCGGGTAATTCCACAAGGTTTTGGCTCTCGGACGATTGTGCCATCAGGAATCCTCCAAAAAGCATCGCGAGCAGGATGCTGCATATTGAATGTTTCATCGTAACCTCACATGTATTGAATGACTCTGTTTTGCATTGTACGACCCAATTTATTGCACAGCAGTAAAAAGCTGACTCTATCCGGATACCCTTAAAAAAATGTATCCCCAACAACGAGAAATTCCAATACTGAAATCCACTGACGATTGGTTTCATACTTTTTAGTTGCCCCGACTTCGAAAACGATGTAATATGCGAGTATCCTTTCTGAAAATGACGGTCTTTCCTATAGATAACTTTACCCGGTGTACAACTTTTTAAGTGGGAGGCGCATTATGTCCAGACGCATTCTCATACTGGGCGGGTACGGCCATACCGGACGTCTGATTGCCGACCTGTTATTACAATTTACCGACGCTCGGGTTGTAATCGCAGGCCGGAATTCGGAACGCGCCATCGCCCAAGCGGATTCCCTCAATGAACGTTATTCCGGTGACCGGTCAACAGCAAACCAGGTTGACGCAACCGTTCCTTCTGAACTTCGCACGGCATGTGAGGACGTGGATTTCATTATTAACGCGTCCGGAACGTCCGACCAGACCCGGCTCATCATGGACACCATCCTGGGGATGAAAATCGATTACCTGGATACGCAATATTCAAACCACAAGGTGGGGACGCTGGAATCAATGCGGATGATGATTGCGGATTCGAAAACCTGTGTGATCACGGACGGCGGATTTCATCCGGGACTGCCAGCGGCCATGGTGCGGTATGCAGCATCCAAATTTGACGCGATCCGGACTACACATATCGGAAGCGTCATTCGCCAGGATTGGAGGGGAATTCATGTGTCGGAATCTACGGCAACGGAACTAGCCGATGCATTCCGGGATTACCAGATGGAGGTCTACAGCCAGGGAAAGTGGGATTCCGGCTGGACAAATTCCCGCACGTTTGATTTTGGTGAACCCTGGGGTGAAAAGAAGTGCGCGTCAATGGCGTTAGGGGAAATGCGTGAGATCCCGGACCGATATCCATCTTTGGAGGAGACCGGTTTTTACGTAGCCGGGTTTCACTGGTTCGTTGATAACGTCGTCATGATGCTCGGGTGGCTGGGAATGCAGCTCTGGCCGTCGGTTGTCCGGCGTCGGCTGGGCAGATTGTTAGTCTGGAGCCTTGCGAAAACGTCAAAGCCACCATTCGGAACGATAGTCCAACTGGATGCCGAAGGCACACTCAACGGTGAGAGCCGAAAATTCAGAATGAGGATTACACACGCCGACGGTTATTACCTGACTGCAGCGCCGGTGGTGGCGTGTCTCATGGAATATCTGGACGGTGAAATCGGCGGATCGGGACTCTGGTACCAGGCGAACATCGTTAAACCTGACCGGTTTTTCGACGATTTGCGGAAAATGGATGTGTCTGTAAAGGTAGAGGAGCTGTAAAATCTAAAATAATCCCTCTTCCAAATAGAACTATCGTTCCTCTCCACACGACCCGGAAGTGTGACGTGGGGCATCTCTCCATCTTATTGCCCATCCCATACGCCAACCTTGAACGGAAACGCTCAAAGAATTACGTCTGTGAAGCCGGGATCTCAATTTGAAGATTTGAAAAGATTGATAAGGAATAAACCGACTTCGAAAATTCATTCACAAATGGATTAAAATACTTCTCGTTCCGTTTCTTTTTCCTCCTTCTTATCATTCGGAAGGTTTACGGTGCCCTGGACTTCTGAGATATGCAGATCGCCGCTACCATCATCCACGATATTGACGATTTTCTCGACCTTGGTTATCCGGACATCGCCGGAACCGTCCTCTACGTTCACGTTGCCTTGGATTTCGCGCACTCTCAGATCTCCGGATCCGTCGGAAAGGTTTACGTCCCCTCTTACTGCCGCGATTAAAACATCTCCTGAGCCATCCCGGACGCTCAAATTTCCGGAAATTTCTTTTGTATTTACATCGCCGGACCCGTCTGAAATATCCAGATCACCGACAACATCTTTTACATTAATGTCTCCTGAGCCATCATCAATTTTAATCTTGCCATCGACGGAAGATATATTCACATCGCCGGAACCGTCATCTATCTGAACGCCATTCTTCGGGCCGGAAATTGTGATATCTCCGGATCCATCGTCTACTTTCAGGCTAAGGGATTCCGGCATCCTGACCTCAAGGTCGGTATAAGCAGACGAGCCAAAGATTGAGCCTGAAATGGAGTTATCATATTTGCTGATCAGCTCAATTCGATCGCTGTGTTTCTCCAGGGTGAGCACTATGTGATCGTTGAAAATCTGTTCGGCTTTCTCGCGGTTTACCTTGGAAATGACCACCTTGGCCTTGACCTGGATTTCCTCTAGCCCAGCCTCGGCAGACACTGTGAGATCACCTGCCTCACTGTGAATAAAAAACTGCTCAGTATCGCCAACCCGTACTTTCATCATTTTTTGGAGTTCATACCCGAGCAACGAAGATGTACTGAGAAGCGAAAAAATTATAATCGCAAATCCTAACCGTTTCATACCGCCTCCTCTATGATTTGGTTTCTCTGATATCTCATAGTACACAATCAATATATATGCCAAAGAATCGAAGGACGGCTCTATCTCAATGATATCAAAGATTTTATGGCAATCGAAAGTTTTGCGATAAAACTTTTCATATCAAAATGATATTGGAATATATGAAGTTGATATAGTAACGACAGCGTTAGAATGTTTAGGTGTTCAAGTGTTAGAGTAAAATCGTGTTAGTGTTCTACAGTGTTTTGGTCGAGTCTTTTCATGATCTTAATCCTAATCACACTCTTAATCACATTTTTGTCCGTCAATCCCGGATGGGATCCCCTTGGGACAAATCACAGACATTTTTTCCTTTCTCCCTTTTCCTTACTCCATATTTATCCTCCCGCTTCAACCCGCTTCGCGGACTTTAAGCGGAAGACCAGTTCCCAATCCCCTTTCAGTTAAAACCGCAGATCATCCAAAATCGCAATATACCCCTCGATGCCTTCCCGGATTTCGTCCAGTTTGATAAACTCATCTGCGGTGTGCGAGCGCCGGGACTGACCGGGACCGATCTTCACCGACGGCGCATCGATCAGCCCCTGATCCGAAGAGGTCGGGGAGGTTATCATTTCTATGCCCAGATTTTCCGCGGTCTGCATCAGCGGGTGTCCCACCGGCAGGCTTGAAGCCTGGAGTCGCGTATTTCTGGGCCGCACCTCGCTGGTCACCTGTTCCTTGATGATGCTAATGACTTCTTCGTTAGTGTAAGCATCGGTGTTGCGGACATCCACAGTAAACCGGCAGGTATCCGGGATGACGTTGTGTCCGATACCGGCGTTAATCATAGTCACAGTCATTTTAATATCGCCAAGCAGTTCGGACGTTCTGGGAAATTTAAAGGTCTGAAACCACCGGATGTCCTCAACCGCCTTGTCGATGGCGTTTTCGCCGACGTTGCGGGCGGCGTGGCCGGATGTACCTTTTGCCACGAGATCCAGGATGACTGCCGCCCGCTCGGCAACTGCCATCTCCATGCCGGACGGCTCTCCCACGATAGCGAGATCGATTTTACCGAGTTTTGGGAACAAGGACATGATCCCGTCATCCCCGGTGATTTCTTCTTCAGCAGTTATAGCGATGAGGAGATTATAGGGGAGTTTTTCCCTGGAATAAAAATGAATGAAAGTCGCGAGTAACGAGACGACAGCGCCTCCGGCATCATTGCTGCCCAGGCCGTAGAGCGTTCCGTCTTCTATGGCCGGATCAAACGGATCGCGGGTCCAGCCGTCGTTCGGCTTAACCGTATCATGATGTGAATTAAGCAGCACCGTTGGCCGGTCAGGGTCGAAATCGGGATGCTTTGCCCAAACGTTATTCTTGTGCCGCGAAGTTTCTATGTCGTGTTCCTGGAGAAACGATTCGATGATGTCCGCGGTTTGTGCTTCTTCTTTGCTAAAGGATTGGGTTCGGATTAAATCCTGCAGCAGGCGGACTGCCCGTTCGCGTCTTTCGTCAATATTCATTTTTATACCTGTCTTTGGAGTTCGGTGTAACGGATTGTCGTATCATTTTCTATCACAGATGCCAGTGCATTCGCATGGCAGATTTTGACATCGGAAACGCCGTTGTCGAGGGCACCGAAACCGGTATCCAGTTTGGGGATCATACCGCTGGCGATTGCGCCCGTTGTCCTGAGTTGTTCGTACCTTTGATAATCCAGATGACGGATGACTGAGTCATTATCTTCGACAGATTCGAGTACTCCCGGCATCTCAAAACAGTAGATCAATTCGGAGCGAAAATGCTTCGCCATAGCCTGAGCAACAACCGAGGCCATGGTATCGGCATTGGTGTTCAGGTTGGTACCCTTGCCGTCGTGGGTGAGCGGTGCAATTACCGGGGTAATTCCATCGCTGAGGAGGGCCGTGAGGGTTTTGTCATTCACGTTCACGACATCGCCGACGTAGCCGTAATCGATGTCTTTGATCGGCCGGCGTTCCGACAGAATGATGTTCGCGTCGGCGCCTGTGAAGCCAGCGGCATTGCAACCCATTCCCTGCAGCTGCGCCACCACCCGCTTGTTGAGCAGACCGGCGTAGACCATGGTTACCACATTCAGCGTGTCCCGGTCTGTAATCCGCCGGCCGTCGACCATTTTAACTTCTACACCCATGGATTCGGCAATGTCGCTGGCCACTTTGCCGCCGCCATGCACTAAAATTTTCCGTTCGGATACCCGGCTGAATTGTTCCATGAATTCGCCGAGGAGATTCTTATCGTTCAGCACTTTGCCGCCGATCTTTGCGATAATAATTCTATCCATAAGATTGTAACACCTGTGCCAGAGATTCCAGAAAAAGGTCTGCTTCATCCTGTGAGACAGTCAGGGGAGGGAGCAGTCGAAGTGTGTTCTTATCCGAAGAAGACCCGGTGAAAACGTGGTGGTCATATAGCAGTTTTTCCCGGAGTGGATCGGCAGCAAAATCAAACTCGATCCCGATCATGAGTCCCAGCCCTCTCACTTCTCTGATAGCAGTATGGGAGCCGGCGATATTGTCCGTTAGATACGCGCCGATAGTCCGGGCATTTTCGATGGCGTTTTCCTCTTCGAGTACGTCGAGAACAGCGAGACCGGCAGCGCACGCCAAATGATTTCCTCCGAACGTCGTGCCCAGCATTCCGGCTTTGGCTTCGAACTTCGGGCTGATAAGGACTCCACCCACCGGAAAGCCGTTGCCCATCCCCTTGGCGACGGTGATGAGATCCGGCCTGATTCCGGCATACTGATGTGCGAAAAATTTTCCGGAACGACCGTATCCGGACTGAATTTCGTCCAGGATGAGGACGGCGCCGGAATGATCGCAGAAGTCTTTGAGTTTTTGCAGAAATGCGGAGTCCGGAATATTGACGCCGCCGATCCCCTGGATGCCTTCGAGGATGACGGCACAGACATCTTTGGATGGAGAGAGTTGTTCCAGGGCGTTAAAATCGTTCAGCGGCAGAAATTCAACCTCGCCGGTCCGGTTCACCGGCGCCTGAATGTCCGCATGATCGGTGATGCTGACGGCGCCGGACGTTCGCCCGTGAAAGCCTTTTTTGAACGCAACGAGTTTCGTCCGATTGTTGTGAAACGACGCCAGCTTCAGCGCGTTTTCATTGGCTTCAGCACCGGAGTTACACATGAAGAGGGAATAATCTTCATATCCGGATATCACGCCGAGTCTCTTTGCCAATTGATGTTGTAAGGAATTTTTCGCCGCACTGGAGTAATAGCCTAATTTTCCTGCCTGTTCCTGCAATTGATTGACCAGATGTGGATGGTTGTGACCAATGGAGATAACAGCGTGGCCGCCGTAAAAATCCAGGTACCGGGTTCCGTCTGCATCCCGGAACCAGGAGCCTTCGCCCTGAACCGGCTCGACGTCAAACTGACTGTAGACCTGGAAGGGTTCCATCTTAGAATGCGGTAGATTTGAGCCGGAGACCGGCAGTTTCATCCAGACCGAACATCAGATTCATGTTCTGAACGGCTTGACCACTGGCGCCTTTCAGCAAATTATCGATCATGCTGAGCACCATCAGGTTATCATCATGCTTTTCCAGGTAGACGATACCTTTGTTGGTGTTGACCACCTGCTTCAGGTTCGGATTAACATCGGAAAGGTGTATGAAGGGATGCGATTCGTAATAAGATTGATAGAGATCCTGAGCCTCTTTTAGACTCAGATCAGATTTCAGGTGGGAGATAACAAGTATCCCCCGGGTAAAATTCCCCCGGACAGGTACAAAATTCAGATCATGCGAATAATCCGGTTGCAGATATCGCAGCGTGTGCTTTATTTCCCGGAGGTGCTGGTGGGTAAACGCCTTATAGACCGAGACATTTTCCGACCGCCAGCTAAAGTGCGTCGTGGGGCGCGGTTTTTGTCCCGCCCCGGTGGAACCGGTGATCCCGGTGATCTGCACTTCATTGGAAATTTTCCCGATGCTGGCCAGGGGAAGCAGGCCGAGTTGAATTGTCGTCGCAAAACAGCCAGGATTTGCAAGACTTTTTGTTTCCCGGATTTGCTCCCTGTGGACCTCCGGCAGGCCATAGACGAACTCCCGTGTGGGATGCCTGTCCACCCGGTAATCCTGGCTGAGATCAATAATCCGTAGGTTTGGGTTCAGGTCGTGTTCTTCCAGGAATTCTTTCGACCGGCCGTGTCCCATGCAAAGAAAAATAACGTCGACATCTTCGTTGAAATCGGTGCTGAATCGGAGTTCCGTTTCGCCCAGCAGATCGGTGTGGATGGCGGTAACCGGCTTACCGCCCTGGCTGCTGCTATGGACAAATCCAATTTCAGCGTCCGGATGATGTATCAGAATTCTGAGGAGTTCGCCGGCGGTATAGCCCGCACCGCCGATAATACCAACCTGTACCATGAAAAGTTGTCCTGTTCCGGTTAATTGTCCTTTTTCGCGGAGCCGTTACCGTTTTTCCGCAATTTATCAAAGATGGATCGGACGGTTTTCTGACTGCCGCCCAGGTCACTTTTTTTCTGTGCTTTCATTCGCTGCTTCTCCCGCTCCTGATTCCTCTCATCTTCGGGATCGTACAGCATGCCTGTACAGAGACAGTTCCGGCGATCGTTTCGGGTGAGGATGTCGTAATTGGGGCAACTCTGACACCCGTCCCAGAATTCCTCTTCTCTGGTGAGTTCGTCGAAGCTGACGGGGCGGTAGCCCAGGTCGGAGTTAATTTTCATGACGGCAGGTGTCGTGGTAATACCGAACACCTTTGCCTCGGGATACTTGTTTCGCGAGTGATTGAACACGGCTTGTTTAATCTTTTTACCTAATCCGTGACCCCGGAATTGCTTGGCGACGATCAACCCGGAATTCGCCACGTATTTTCCGTGAGTCCAGGTTTCGATGTAGCAGAATCCGGCCAGTTCGTCGTTATAGGTCGCAATGATCGCATCATGCTGGGCCATCTTCTTCTGGATATACTGCGGTGGTCGTTCGGAAATCCCTGTACCGCGGGCTTCGGCGGCGACTTCAATTAAATTGCTGATCTCTTCCGCGTAGTGAAAATGGGAGTCATCAGCGACCTGAATTTTAAAATCCGTTGCCTGAATTGTTTCCTGTTCAGCGATTTCCATGATTTATACCCTATATATTCTCTCTGTCATTTTTCATTTCATATCCGGGAATCCCGAAGCAGATAATGCTTCGCCCCGATTGGTGGATATACAGCTATGTGTTTATAGAAAAAAGTAAGTGATGTTAGGCCCGTAGGGACCCTGGTCGCAACAATGGAGTGCGGACTGGTCGTGTCAGACCAGCGAGAGAAATAGTGATATGGATGGTTGTCTTTTCCATGACGAGGCTATAATAACAATTCTCGGTATTGGTGTCAAATATTATTTGCGCGCCGAAAAAAGTTTCCTTTTCTGCCAGAGAAGGGGCTAGCCGTCCGCTTTTGCAGGATTTTGTTTACTTGAATTTAAGAATGCAACCGAACGGCGTTCATGCCAGTACTGCTTCCCGGTGAAGGAAATAAATCCCACGTGTCCGCCATGCCTGGGAATTTCAAGATACAGATTCGGATTGTTTTCCGCTTCTTCCCTGGGGTAACATTCATCCGAGAGAATCGGGTCGTCTTCGGCGTTGATGATCAGCGTAGGCGTTGCAATGGTGGACAGAAACTGGCGACTGCTGGCTTCCGAGTAATAGTGAGACGAGTCCTCGTACCCATGTGCCGGCGCCGTGTACAGGTCGTCGAATTCCCGGAGTTTTCGGATCTTCCGGAATTGCCGGAAGTAGATTTTATCAGGAAAGAGTTTTGCCTTTGCCTTGATCTTTTTTCTGAGGCGGAGAAGAAACCGCTTCTCATAGGGGTAATTCTGTGGTGCGGAGATTTTATTCGCTGAACTCTCCAGATCGCATGGAACCGAAATCGCAACTGCGCTGCCGATATGATCGGCTGTTTGATATTTGGACTCTCCAAGGTACTTCAACGCGAGATTCCCGCCGAGACTGAATCCCACCAGCGCCACTGTGTCGTAATCTTTGGACAAAATATGACTGATACAGGTGTGCACATCTTCGGTGGCGCCACTATGATACGATCGGAATTTCCGGTTCGGTTCGCCGCTACATCCGCGAAAATTCAGAGCACAGATGTCCCAATCATTTTCCGAGAGCGCTGCCGCCGTTCCCCGGATGTAATGCGCCTGCGAAGAACCTTCGAGCCCGTGCAGTAGCAGCGCCACTTCCGATGACCCGTTGTGGATCCAGTCCAGGTCCAGGAAATCACCATCGGGCGTTTGGATTCGTTCTCTGGAATATTGTGGTACAGAGATCCGGCGAAACAGGGTCGGAAATACCGTTTGCAGATGCCCGTTTCGGAATAAATAGGGTGGTTGATATGAAGATTCGAATAGCGGCATTTATGAGTACAGGGAGCGGTTTAACCCCTGAATTACGACGAAGGAACTGAGGCCTGCTCCTGTTTCTTCCGGTTGGAGTGTCGCTTGTTGGCGTCCAGTTCCATCTTCCGGAGCCGGAGGTTATCCGGAGTCACCTCGATTAATTCATCTTCCGCAATAAACTCGATGGCGTTGTCCAGGGAGAGCTTCCTGGGCGGCTGCAGGTTCACCGTGGCATCCGAACCGGCGGCGCGCATGTTGGTGAGTTTCTTTTCCTTGGTGATGTTAACCTCCAGGTCACCGCTCCGATTGCGCTCACCGATGACCATACCGGCGTAGACTTCGGTGCCGACTTCCACGAACAGTTCGCCGCGGTCTTCCATAGCGAGGCTGGCATAGGTGGTGACTTTTCCCGGACGGTCGGCCACCAGCGCGCCGGTTTCCCGCTGGGAGATTTCGCCGAACCACGGTTCGTACCCTTTAAACAACGTGTTCATAACTCCGGCGCCCTTGGTGTCAGTGAGGAACTGGCTCCGGAAGCCTATCAAGCCACGGGACGGGATATCGAACTCCATGTTCACCCGGCCGCTGCCGTGGTTCATCAGGTGCGTCATCTGTCCCTTGCGCCTGGATATTTTTTCGGTGAGTACGCCGACGTAATCTTCGGGTACATCCAGGAAGAGTTGTTCCACCGGCTCCAGGAGTTTACCGTTGTCATTCTTTTTCGTAATTACGTGCGGTTTGGAGACCATAAATTCGTAGCCCTCGCGCCGCATGGATTCGATGAGGATCGCCATCTGGAGTTCGCCTCGGCCGGAGACCTTAAAGCCGTCAGCCCGCTCTAATTCTTCCACCTTGAGGGATACATTCCGGAGCGTTTCACGCTCCAACCGGGCTTTGATCTGCCGGGAGGTCAGGTATTTGCCGTCCTTGCCGGACAGGGGGCCATTATTCACGTAGAAGATCATGGAAACGGTCGGCTCGTCCACGTGGATCCTGGGCAGGGGCTTGGGGTTTTCCAAAGAAGTGATGGTGTCCCCGATGGTGACGTTTTCCAGTCCCGCCACAGCGATAATGTCACCGGATTCCGCCGTATCGGTCTTGGTGCGCTTCAGTCCCTCGAAAGTATAGAGCGCAGAAAATTTGGTCTCGGATATTTGATCATCATCACCGCATTGCGCATAGGTTTTACCCATGTGGAGTGTTCCGTTCTCAAGCCGCCCGATGGCGACCTGTCCCACGAAGGAATCGTAATCCAGATTGGTCACCAGGAACTGAGGGACTTCGTCATCGTTGGCCTCCGGTCCGGGAATTTCCGAAAGAATGGTTTCGACCAGTGGCTTCAGATCGGTGGAATCGTCTCCCATCTCTGAATGGGCAACGCCGGCCTTGGCGTTGGTGTAGAGTATCGGAAACTCGATTTGTTCTTCCGTGGCATCCACGTCGATAAACAGATCGTAGACCTCGTTGATGACGTCCTGAATCCGGGCATCTTTGCGGTCAATTTTGTTGATGACCAGGATCATCGGGAGATCTTTGGCCAGCGCCTTTTTCACAACGAATCGGGTCTGCGGCAACGGGCCTTCGCTGGCATCAACCAGCAGCAGGGCGCCGTCCACCAGACTCAGACTCCGTTCCACCTCGCCGCCAAAGTCGGCGTGTCCAGGCGTATCGACGATGTTGATTTTAACGCCATGGTACCGCACGGTGGTATTCTTTGCCATAATGGTGATGCCGCGTTCTCGCTCCAGGTCCATGTTGTCCATGATCCGGTCTTCCACTTCCTGGTTCTCCCGGAAGATCCCGCTCTGCTTCAGCATCCCGTCCACCAGGGTGGTTTTCCCGTGGTCCACGTGAGCGATAATGGCGATATTTCTAAAATTTTGTTTTCTCATAATTTATCCGGTCTTTCGTTTCGCGTTCTCCAATAGCTTGGTAAGGTAAGATAAATTTCGGCGAAATCCATGTAGTATGTGGAAAATGGGTATAGGAACACCAGTGTTCAAGTATTCGGGTGTTCAGGTGTTCAAGTTGGCGTTGTTTTTTTAATCTTACTTGGTTTGATTCGAGAGTGGAAAGCAGAAGGGAGAAGGGAAAAAGGAAAAAGGAAAAAAAGATGTTAGTAGTTTGTGGTTAGTTGATCGTTGTAAATTCCATTGCACGTAAAGAAAGCGAGTTGCTCCATAAAAATGGTCCACCTCAAACTACTAACAACGAAGAATATTTTATGAGTGTATGAACCTGAAATCCTTTGGCACCGTAATATTCTCCTCCGCTAAAGTTACGGAGAGCAGGTGTAGTTACCTGAACACCCGAACACTCTAACACTGCCGTTAGGATTTGTTAACCTTTTGTGATTCTTTTTGCGTATGTTTGAATTATCTTACCTCAGACTTTGAACAAATACAGTTAAAGCAATGGAAAATACCGACACAGTTCTCATCATTGAAGACGATCCGAATATTGCGGATCTGGTAGAAATTCATCTCAAGGATCTGGGATACTATTTGGAGCGTTCCTATGATGGTGAAGAGGGACTGGCCAAGGCGCTGGAGGGAAATTACAATCTCATCATTCTGGATTTGATGCTGCCGAAGCTGGAAGGCTTCGAAGTTTGCAAGCGCATCCGCGCTGAAGATGAACGGACGCCGATTCTGATGCTCACCTCCAAATCCGAGGAGCTGGACAAGGTGCTTGGCCTGGAGCTGGGCGCCGACGATTACCTCACCAAACCGTTCAGCATCCGGGAACTCATCGCGCGGATTAAAGCCATTTTCCGACGCATAGACGTCAGCGACCAACCGCCGGAGAACGGCGACAAAGAACCGGTTCTGACCTTCGAAGAACTAACCATCGATCTGGAAAAGCGAAAGGTGTCCAAAGATGGCGAAACCCTTGATCTTACGGTAAAGGAGTTCGATCTCCTGGCACTGTTCGCAAAGAATCCGGGCCGTGCTTATAATCGTCAGGAACTATTGGATATTGTCTGGGGATATTCATTCGTCGGATATGAGCATACGGTGAATTCCCACATTAACCGGCTCCGGAACAAGATCGAGGAGGACACCGCCAATCCGAAATTTATCAAAACCGTCTGGGGCGTGGGATACCGTTTCGTGGAAAAGGACGAGTTAGACTGATGCGCAAATTTTTCCAATCATTCTATGGGAAGCTCTCGGCAGTTTTTTTAGTGCTGCTGCTGGTAATCGTAACCTCCCAGATACTCATCACCATGCACGCCTCGCGCCAGTTTATCAGCGAGGTGGATCAGAAGTTGAATCTGAATCTGGCGGCGGATATGGCGGTGGAACTGCGTCCGCTGCTGCAGGACAGCGTGGACTTCCAGCGCATCGGGGAACGCATTCACTACATGATGGTGATGAACCCCAAGGTGGAAATCTATCTCCTGGATGATACCGGCGAGATCCTTTCATTCTATGCCGAACCGGGGAAGGAGATCGTCCAGGATCACGTGGATTTGGCGCCCATCAGAAAATTCCTCGGCAGTAACCGGGACATCCCCATCCTGGGGGACGATCCCCGGCACCAAAACCGCCAGAAACCGTTTTCAGCAGCCAGACTTCAAATCGGCCAGGATATCTCTGGCTACATCTATATAATTATCGGGGGTGAAGAATACGATAGCGCTGCCTCCATGCTCCGGAACAGTTACGTGGTGCAGACGTCAATCCGTGGACTGATAATCACGCTCGTGGTCTCCGGCCTTGCCGGACTGATTCTTTTCGCGTTTCTGACGCGCCGGCTCCGGGGAATGACATCCACCGTCCAGCAGTTTCGCGAGGGCGATTACGATCAGCGCATCAAGGTAGATTCCAACGATGAAGTGGGTCAATTGGGTGAGGCATTTAATCAGATGGCAGACACGATTGTAGAGAATATGGAAGAGCTCCAGCAGACGGACAGACTCCGCCGGGAACTCATCGCCAACGTTTCCCATGACCTGCGGAGTCCGCTGGCGTCTATGCAGGGGTACCTTGAGACGATCATGATGAAGGAGGATTCCCTCTCGGAAGAGGAAAAGCTGACGTACCTCAAAATTATTTTGAACAATACCGAATCCCTGAATAATCTGGTACACGGGCTATTTGAACTCTCTAAACTGGATGCCCGGCAGATTGAGCCGGAGCCGGAACCGTTTTCTGTCACCGAATTGGTGCAGGACGTGGTGATGAAATTCCAAAAGTCAGCCGAGGACTCCGGGGTGAAACTCACCTCGCATCTTCCGGGGGATATTCAACTGGTGTACGCAGATATCGGCATGATCGAGCGGGCGCTCTCCAACCTCATCGACAATGCGATTCACTACACTCCCGAGGACGGCAGGGTGGAAGTAGTAGTAACGCCGGTCGACGATTCCGTGGAAATTCAGGTGGCCGATACCGGGCAGGGGATTGAATCAGAAGATTTGCCTCATATTTTTGACCGGTTTTATCGGGGAGACAAGAGTCGTACCGGTCATTCCGAAAGCACCGGCCTGGGGCTGGCTATCGCCCAGAAGATTATCGAACTGCACGAAGGGACGATCGAGGTGGAGAGTGAGATCGGGGTGGGGACGACGTTTAAGTTTCGGTTGCCGTATCACGGGTAATTGTCAGTATTCTCTTCTTAGCCCTTTCCAAATTTTTTATGAATAGCCCCACCATTTATGTTAGAGTGTCAGCTCAACTTCATAGTGAGAAAGCGCGATGGAGAGTCTCTACATAAAACGATAAAAAATGAGCCGCTAATGTCTACTGTCAACGTAATTGGCAAGGCTATCTAAAACCATTTTTACCGATTCCCCAACCATCAAAAATATAACTACGAGATCCCTCGGCTCGTTGCACTCGCTCGGGATAACTGGGAATCTGAGTCTTTGAAATAGAGTAATTGATAGTCATTCCGACCGAGCGAAGCGAGCGTCCCACCGGGGACTTCTCCCGGAGGAAAAATCTCGTAAAGCAATTTTTCCTAGATTGAATAATTCATATACCGGAAATAAGCTGCGAGGAGAACGGAAGATAACTGTAAAAATTACACACCCTTGTAGAGACACGCCATGCAGGCTGTGTGAAAACAAGAAAACAAGGGAAAGATTGTGAGTAATCATCGCATATTTTTCCGAGTAGAGACGTGCCATGGCACGTCTCTACAGTCAATAATATCAATGGGTTATCACACGTTTGGGGGGATTGGCTGTTCCTGAGCATTCATAAAAAAATATCTATTGACATAGCATTCTCACACACTCTCCATGGCGTGTCTCTACCCAACGAAAAAATACCCCACAAAACGTGTGGTTGTGCTCTGCATATTGTCATCACCCGGTTGGTATGATTCGGAAACCTTATTTATGAATTAATCAGGCTAGATTGATCAACCAGCGTTATAATTTTAATCGTATTTTTGTCTTCAGTGATAAAAGCTATTGCCGAAGCCTGAAAGACTCATAATGATTGTTAAATCTCACTTTTGCCTTGATGCAAAAGTGAGGAAAAAATCAAGCCCCAACGGGATCCCCATGGGAGAAACTCAGAACTCTCTCGGTCGGGAGCAGACAGCTGAGTTTCCGGTAAACGGCAAAAAGCATATTTTTAGTCCTGGCGGGAATTTCTACCTCCACTCATCGAAGCGATGCCCAAATTTGTTCGCAGGGCCGATGCCGCAATACGCAATACAAATATCCACTTGCCTGATTAGTCGAGAGCCTTGGAATCTCATTCCAAGGCAGCGAAATACGCGAAAAATAACTTACGACTGCACCATCAAATCGTACGACACCGTTATTTCACCACTCATTCCATCATTGGAATTCCGGAACTCCACCAGCGAATTGTCGATGAAACAGAGTCCCTCGTTATCCTTGCGGCAGTAATAGATCAGGAGTTCGGCGTACTTCGGTTTCATTGACTCTTTTAGAGGAAGGGATTGCGGCAGCCCGGTAAGTTCGGCGGTTTTGATGATCGACCCGTCCCCGGCAATCAATCGCACCTGGCTGGTGGCCAGGGGATTCAATTTATATCCCTTCGGTAACGAAATATCGAACCGAATCTGATTCAGCGAATTGAGATCAATCGTTACCGGGTCCCGCACAGTGCCAGAGAAGGACTCCGGATCGAACTCCGACGCTCCGGCCATCTCCCGGATGCCACTGATTTTCAATGTGGACACCGTTTTGCTCTCCAGGTCAAATACCCGCACCAGATGATTATTGGTATCGGCGATGTACAGTTTGCCGTCGGCGTAATCGATGCCGCCGGGCTCATCAAAAGTCGCGGATTTGGCTTTTCCGTCCTTCATGCCGGGTTCACCGGTACCGGCGACGGTTTCGCTGGTGCGCTCGTCGGGATCGATGCGCTTAATCTTGTTATTATAGGTATCGGCGATATAGAGCATGCCGTCGACATAGGTGATTCCCAGCGGATGCTGCAACCTGGCACGCCGGTAGCTGCCGTCTTTATCGCCGTATTCGAACAATCCGTGTCCGATAATGGTTCGTACCTTTCCCTGGGGAGCAATATCGGCACTCCGAATTCCTGAGACCTCGCTGTCTGCGAAGTAGATTTTCCCGTCACCGTGAGTTATCCCGCTGGGCTGCGCTAGTTGCGCTTCCGTCAGCGGTCCGTCTTTAATGTTTTCGTACCCCGATCCGGCGTGCAGGGTAATATTACCGGAGCGCAGATCCAGGCGCCAGATTTGATGTGAGCCGGCCTTGGCGATGTAGAGAGTACTGTCCGCTATTGTGAGATCCCACGGCGAGTTGAGTCCGGTATATTTTGCGACGTCATCCGGCCGGCGATTGTAGACCTGTCGGCCAATCCCGGCGATGGTTTCCACGGTTTCACTCTCCAGATCCGCCCTACGGATGAGATGGTTTTCGGTATCCGCGATATAGAGAGAATTTTCGAGGAGAACGGTTCCCTGTGGCTGGTTAAACTGCGCCGACTCGAAACTGCCGTCGGATTGGCCTTTTTCTCCTGAGCCGATGGTTTTTAACAAGTTCCCCGCCATATCGGTAACGACAATTCTGTTATTATTGGAATCGGTGATGTACAGCCGGTCATTCTCCGCATCTGCGGTGACCTTTCCGGGGAATTTTAAGAACGTGTCCGGTATTTTTTCCTGTTCAAGGACAAAGTCCATGGGCGTCCGATCTATTTCGCCCTCGAATTTATCCAGGAGGAACTGAATCTGTCCGTCCAGGGCGTCGAATACGTTCTCCCCGGATCGGCGGTAGGCGATATAACCCTCGGGATTAATCAGCACCAGCGTCGGCCAGGCGTTGGCGTTGTATTCGTTCCAGATGCGCAAATCTTTATCGTTCACCACCGGATGCGTGATGTTGTACCGGAGAATCGCCTGGCGGATGTTATCCGTCCCCTGCTCGGTGAAGAATTTAGCCGAGTGTACGCCGATAACCACCAACTCCTCCGCGTATTTCTCCTCCAGTTTCTTGAGGTCGGGCAGCACGTGGATGCAGTTGATACAGCAATACGTCCAAAAGTCCAGCAATACTATTTTGCCTCGGAGTTCTTCCAGCGATAGGGATCTCTCGGTATTCAGCCATTCCATATCGCCGGGAAATTCGGGCGCACGAATTGTATTGTTCTCGGAATTCATCCTGCCGCGATCTCCTGTATTCTGGGCACAGCTGATGTTACCGACTAGCAAAATCAACATTAAAATTATCGTCAGTCGTTTCATGGTGGTATCCTATTGAAAATTTCCGGATTTGGCAATCGGTCTTTCAGAGTCGTGGATTGCCTCGGCATGTCATGTATGCACTTTTCTCCATTGATTTCCCTTCCGGGATAACGGGCTCAAAGTGACGAGGAGCAGGGATAGATGGCAAAGGGCCGTGGGCGGGAAATCCCCAACCCGCCCACATGGAAGAGCCCTTTCGATCCCGGAAAGCGGGGCCGGGATCGTTGCCGTGCGTTTATTGTACCGAAACAATGGGGCAGTTCACTGTCGCCACGCCGGTCGCCAGGATATCGGCGTTCTGAGCGGTCATCAGATCCATCACGTTCCCGAAATCCGAGTTATTATAGACATTGACGCTCCAGAGTGGGGAGTAGCTCGCGTCCGTTGGAGTGGTTGCCGGCACGTTATGTGTCTGCATGGAACCTTCTTCAGTCACAAAGCCGGAAGCCGGTCCGCCGCCATCCATGCCGGGATTGATGTTGAACGTCACGTAGATGGGAGACAGCGGCACCATATCATTGGAGGTCGTAGTCAGGGCCTTCTCCTCAAAGGTGAAGTAGGTCACCACTTGATCCTTATACCATCCCCGGTGAAGCGCACTGCTTTCGCTGCCACCGCGCAAGGACGCCGTAGAGCCATCCGGCACGATCGGACAGTTCACGAGCATATTCGTGGCTTCCATCTCGTATCCGGCATCCTGGATGTCTTCGAAGCTGGTCACGGTATTCGCCTCGTAATCGCTGGGAACCGTAACTTTATGCACATGCCAGAAATCGTTATACCCTTCATCGCCGGGGATAACGTTGACGATATTCAGCTGTCCCTCCACCGGCGTATCTTCGCCTTCACGGAACAGGGCGTAGATTGGCGCGGGATCTGTTGATTGCACGTCAAAATTATAGTATTTGACGACGTTACCGTCCGGTCCGATTCCCTGGGTGATAAACGGCGGACCGGAGTCGAAATCGATTGGTTCGTTTGGACCGGGCAGACCATTTTCATCGGTACGGACCATCAACATGCCGGCGTCTTCGCTAAACCGATCAACGCTGACGCGTGGCGCCGTATCCGGATCAAGTGGCTCCGGGCCCATAGATTCGTCGCTGCAGCCGACGGCAAACAGGAGAAACGCAACCAGCGGTAACGCCAGCCAGTTTCGGATTGTGTGGGATTTCTTCATTGTGGAACCTCCTCGGTTCTGTTGGTTGTGGTTTCAATTGTTCGATGACAGTATAGGAACCAATGATCACAGAACTATCACAGGAGGATTCTAAAAGGGTAAAGGCACATTGTTTGAGTGTTACGGTGTTCTCGGGCGTTATTGTGTTTGCGTTGAAAGCGGCACAAATTGCTCAGGCCTCTGTCAACGGATCAGGATGATATGAAAGCCTCACAATTTCATTGCGAGGCGAGTATGGAAAGAAAAATGCTTTTCAACGCCGTGGCATAAGATTTCAAGGCTAACCGGTGAAAGCTGAAGGTTAAATCCCGAAAGGTTACCAGAGATCTTGCGTCACATAGATGTTATTATCCGCCGCAATGTAGATACCGAGGCCGTGCCGCTCGGCGTCGGGACTCAGTAGGTTCCGCCGGTGGCCGGGGCTGGCCATCCAGCCGCTGACCACCGATTGGGCGATCTCGTCCACGGTTTTCCAGTGATACGTGTTGCCGCGCCAGCGTACCACCCAGGAATACATCGGAATGCGGTAGATATTTTCAGCGATTCCGGTAATAACCCGATCGCCTTTCTGCTTTTGAGTCGTAAGTCCGGCGGCTTTGGCGCGCTGGCTGGCATTTTCCCCGCGAAAGTTGATATGACCAAAATAGCTGTGCTGTCCCATATCCTGACTGTGGTCGGCTGCCAGCGCGGCCAGTGACGTGTCGTAAGCCAGGGGCGCAAGGTGCTGTGCCTCCCGCCGCTGGTTGATGATTTCATGAATCCTCATGGCCAGTTCCTTCTTTGCAAAACGGGGCCGTTCATTCCTTTCGATTGCCGGTAAATCCGCAGACTGTCCCGGAGTGCCTGGCCTTCCGATAGCCGACAACAGTAAGACGAGTACTAAAATTAAAGTATCCCGGCGATGTGAAATGGGGTGTCGCATTATTTCCCGGTGAGCATATTTACAGCCATTTCAATTTTGAAATTAAATAAAATGTATTAACGGTGAGATTCCGAAGATGTTCGATAGGTTACGTTGTTCAACCGCCGGGCGGCGCCTCCGTAAGAAAAGAATCAAATAATCGTAAGGATCTCATCGAGCTGCTTCTTCGAAATATCCGGAACCGTCAGACTCTCCGATGGATATCCCACCACCAGGAGGAGGAACGGTTTTTCATTTTCCGGCCGGTCCAGTATTTCATTCAGGAATCCCATGGGACTCGGGGTGTGAGTAAGCGAGACAAGTCCGGCGTTATGCACTGCCGTGATAAGTATTCCCGTGGCAATTCCAACTGATTCCTTCACGTAATAATGTTTCCGCTTTGAACTATCCTCGTTCAGACCGTACGTTTCAGCAAAGATGGCGATGAGCCAGGGCGCTTCCTTCAGGAATGGTTTCTCGGGATCCGTGCCGAGGGGTTCCAGGGCTTCCAGCCAGTCATCCGGGGCGCGGTTTTCGTAGAACTCCCGCTCTTCGGTTTCGGCGGCTTCCCTGATTTTTGATTTTATCGCTGAATCCTGTACCGCTACGAAATGCCACGGCTGCATGTTGGCTCCGCTGGGCGCGGTCCCCGCTACCCGGATACATTGTGCAATAATATCTCTGGGAACGTCCCGATCGGAAAAGTCTCTGACGGACCGGCGTTTTCGCAGGTGATGGTAGAACCGACGGGCTCGTTTTTGCATCTCCGGGAGCGGGATTTCTGAGTATTCCTCATAAGGTCTGAATTCGTTGGGAGGCATAGCAACTACTCCACGTTATAGTGAAAATTGTGATTGTCTGCTGACAGGAACCAGCAACCTGGGAAAAGTAACAGCGGATTACAATTGAAACAAATACCGGAATTTGAGGAAGTACTGGCGACTGGTACGCACATAGTCAGCCGATGTGCCAAAATCATGATAGTCATGCGTTGTACCCAGATAAATGACGGAAAACGCGTTAATCCGATAGGTCAGCATGGGATCGAAGTCGATATTATTGTCAAAGTCATCGTATTGAACAAACAGCCGGAGAAACAACTCCCGGGTAAACTGATAGTTAAATCGCGCCCTTACGATGTAACCATCATATAAAGTGCTGTCGGTCACCGGGTGTTTCATCTGCGAGTAGTCAACTTCGGGCTGGATGGTCAGATGTTGAGTCGGTTTGATGGTGCTCCAGAAACTGACATCGAACTGTTTTCCCAGTACTGGCGGTTCTTCATTTCTGGCAATAGACCGCCCTGTACCAACGTAAAACCCGGCTGTCATGGCCTGGCTGAAGTTCGAATTGACATTGATATTGACACGCCTGATTCCGGAGAAAACGATATCCTGGAAGCGTTCCCGGCTCATGACATAGCTAATATTGAAATGTGTCTGCTTTGTGAGGGTGGCATTGAAATACGGAACAAACCATTGGTCTTTCGCTATCCCATCATAGTTTTGAATATATGCCGTATTAAACCCGCCTTCGATACGATCCACCCATGCGATATTCAGGTACTTTTCCCAGTCAGTCCAGCCACCGATAAAGCGGCGATTGTTTTGTGTAATAAAACCATTCCCGGCCCGGAATGTTGGGCTGTAATCGCGATAATTTAAGTCGAAATCCCAGAGACGGGCATGACGTTCGAAACTGGCGTAAATGGCATGGCCGGTGAACGATTCGCCGTCAAACGCCACGGAATAGTTTTTATCCCCAAACTGAATGTCATCGATATCGCTGGTCAGGGAGGTATCATTCGGCTCCTGCGTCTGGCTGATCGTCAGCTGGGTCTGTATCCGGTAATTTTTTAAAAATCGATGATTGAAATCTCCGCTTACTACAGACTCCGAGCCTCCCGGGTCAAACCGCCGGTCCGTGGCCAGGAGTCCGACGTGTGATTCTTCGGCGAAGGTCCGTTTCACCCGCAGAATATTCGATGTGCTTCTGATCCGATCCTCCCCGCCTACATATTTGCTCTGCTCCTCAAAGGGAAGGATAATTGCAGAGTGCTCGTCCCGGCCACCGATCCAGGCAACGCTTGTTTGGTCGAACCGGCCGGTCAGCTTGGCCGCAAGACTCGGATCGTTGATGGAACGGGTATAGACCAGATCCATCCAGCTCTCAAACAAGTCACTCCCTTCCTGGAAGAAGGGGCGACGCTCAGGATAAAACAGGGCAAAGGTAGTATTGACGTCGATCTGTGCCGGATCGGCTTCAACCTGACTGAAGTCCGGATTCACAGTCACATCGATGGTACTGTTGGAAGAGAGAGAATATTTCAATCCCAGCGAAGCTTCGGCATCGACAGATTTATTGATAAAATGCGAGTTCGGGTCTTCGTTGTCATCAAGGTATCCCTCCTGGGTAACAATCGCTTCCGGGAGCAGCTCCAGATTCCTTCCGGGAGAAATTCCCTCGATTCCGCGCAGATACCCCAGTTGACAGAGAAGGCACGGGTTGTCCCGATCTACCGCAGCCAAAGAATATTGGTGTCGGCTCTCCCGCGGATGATTACGAAAAAAGGTGATCCGCCATACCGGATTCTTCTTCTCTGGAAAACGCAAGCTCCGGAACGGTATGGCGAACTCAACCTGGTACCCGTCTTCCGTTACCATACCTTCAGTGTGGTAGACGACGTCGAAGGACATATCTTCGCGAATTTGTGTCATCCTGCCATCTCCCTGGATGCCCAGGGGGTTGGAATGGAACTCATATGCCCAGGTCTGGGTGCCGTAGGTATCCAGGAAAATCCCAACAAAATCATCGGAAAACATATTATCCCTGTCCTGTAGCGTGACCCGGATATCCTCCGGATCATCGTACGCCCTGAACGCCACATAGAGATTCGCATGGTCATAGGTAATCAGCACTTCAGTCTGGACGAGGGGAGCAATATTATCGCCGGGCTCGATTTCCGAGAAACCGGTGGCCATGGTGGCATCCTTCCAGCCGGCGTCCGTGAGCTGTCCATCAATTTTGATGGAAGAAGTAGTTGGTGCAATTGTGACGGTGGGCTTGAATTTTGGTTCGAACTCAGTCGAATCGGTTTCCATAGCAAAAATCAGCGACGTACCGAAAAGAACACAGAACAGAGTCGTTATCCAGGGTGACCGATGCATATCAAAATATCCAGGTAAGTTGTAGGATGAGGATGAGGGAAATCTCCGGGAAATTATTCCTTGTATACTGGCTGTAAATTGTCTGCGGCGTTGGCAAACAGTTGAGCAAGTTTGGATTTCGTAAGGTCAATCCGTTCATAGGCCATCGTTTCGGCATCCCCCGGTGATTTGGTGCTCATGCCGCGTCCGGTGAACTGCGCCTGCCCCAATATGTCTCCGGATCCAACCGCTACCAGAGATATGGTTGCCTGGGCTTCCTTCATATACTGCGTTCCCGCAAAGCCCTTCACTTCTCTGGAATTCTGGATGGCAAGTTCGGCTTTGACCGTGACCGGTGCATTCGCCTTGATGGTGTAGCCCATGCCCGTCAGTGCCTGTTGCAGAGATTTTTGGAAGGTATCTCCGGTATTTCCGGTGACCTGGATTCGGAACGCGTAATCCGGTTGGTCTATCACATAGGTTATTTCCAGAGATTTGGTCCGCAGGTTTTTCCTGAGTGCCGGGAACGGCATGGAGGCGAAGGTTACTTCAACTTGTCCCGCAGTCGGGCTTTCGCCGGGAACGGCGATAATTTTGGCGGATGCCTGTCCGGAAGCATCGGTCTCCACCTTGTCGATTCGGCTGCCGTCACTGTTCTCAAATGTTAGTACCAGGCCGGAGACCGGGATGTCCCGATCATTGGAACTGTATGTGACCCTGACGATTATTGGTTCAGGGAGCATTTCACCAGGTTTGGCGGTTTGGTTTTCTCCGCTGACTGGCTGAATGCTAATGCTGCGAATCAGCGTAATAATATCCGTCCAGACCGAGTTCAGGCTGAAGGAGAGATCGCCTATGTACGGAGCGCGGCTCAATGAATTATAAATGCTGCGGAGCCCCAGGAATTCGTTTAGCTGAGTCGTCATTTTATCGTAGTTCTCCAATGCCGTTAGAATTCCACCCGATTGCAGTTGATCTTGAATTGATTGATCCAGATCGGCCAGTGCGCTCTCTTTGGTCTCGAGCTGGGCCCGGATGTCCTGGAGGTACCTGGTTTTATCCAGCAGCCCGAGGACGTAATATTTTCCCTCTTTTTGTTCGGTACGGGGATAGGCGATACCTGAGATCGAAACGTTGGTGATCTCTTTGATCTTTTGAGTGAAATCGCTGCGGACAGTAGAAGACCCCTCGAATGTCATTTCCTGCTCGATATCGGTGATCTCGGATTGAATCGTCGTCTGGATCTGGCTGGCGATTTCCGCCTTGGCCTGCTGCTTGGCGGATTCCAGAGACTCATCCAAACCTACACCGGTGATATATTGGTCGGCAGGGTAACTGGCTTGCGGATTGATATACCACTCCGGAGCCTGAGCTAAAAGCAGAGAAGTTGAGAAAATGAGGAGTATGGCCGGCAGAATATTCCGTTTCATATTTTACTCCTTAATCGTCAACAGCAGCAGTTTTCGGTTGATAGCATTTCGGTCGAGACCCCCGGGCAGCGCCTCGTTTTGGAACCGTTCCTTCAGTGCGCGGTAGACATCAGATGATCTTTTGTATTCGTCCGGGTTGCACCAGATCAAATAGTCCAGCGTCTTGGCGCTGATGACGTTTTCCTTGTAATCCTTCGTCACCTCTTCCAGTATATCTCCGAATCCCCAGGCGATGTCTTCGGCGGTGTCGCCGTCAAATCCGGAGCCCAGGGAAACCACGAGTTTAAACTGAACACCGCGTTCAAGATCGGATTTCCAGTACGACTGGAGCTTGTTGAGGGCTTGATCCACAGCGTTATTCACTGCCTCCTCGATGAGCACCATTTCACTGCCGGGTCGCTCCTCGGAATAGCCGGTCTCCGTGCCGAGGAGTCGGGCAGTGGTGGTCTCATACGCCCGCACACCCACGCTGGCTTTGGCCACTTTGGTGTTGCCGACTTTCCGGCTCTCCACATTCACAGAATAAGTAATATAAATATCGCTGCCGATAGAAAGCGCTAACTGGTAGGAATAATCGTCCTCCATGCCGGACATGAAAGTGGCGGTCTGCTGCATCGCATTATTCGCCTGCACCTGTTCCGGGACTAAGACATCGTATTGGCGCGAGGTGAGATACGATTCGATAACTTCAGCCGCTTTTTTATGCTTCGGCTCACCGAGCTTTTCCATGGGATTTCCGCCATCCTGGGTTTCCGGAAGTACCATGATATACGGCTTCCCGACCTTGGAGACCAGGTCTTCTCTGGCGGCAATGATGCCTTTTTGTACCAGTTCGTCGATGATTGCCTGCTTGTTAATTCTGTAGGACTTTTCCACCTTCACACTGGTCTCATTCAGCTTGACCCGGCTGGAGTACTGCGGGCTTTCCCAGGCGATGAACTTCCGGAGATGATCCTCCTGAAAAAAGTTATCCTGGATATTTTGAAACGCCAGTTTCTCCTCAGCCATCTGGAGGATGGGCGTACCGGCGTTAAACAGCAGGAAGTACACGGCAGATTTCAGGGCATCACGCTCGGCTCGCCTGTTCATTACCTTGGGATCGGGGCTTTTAAACAATCCACCGGGATCATGATGGCCGATACCCTTTGCCCGGACCATCACCTCGGTGGGAGAGGTCGTCTCCACCAGGGTGGCTTCTCTGGACTCCGGTAACTCTGACTGGGCAATGCTGAGGATAGGAAGCAGCAAAATGACAGCGAGGCAGACTGAAAGAAATCCCTTCATGGAATTCTCCTTTACTTGGAATGGCGGTATATATAATGTCGAAAACCCGAGCATGTACAACGACAAACAGTATTTAAATTACGGTAGTTGGCAGATTAATCAAGAAGAAATGACTGGGGGCCTGTTACTTTTCTTAAAAGTGTGATTTCCATAACAGATGCGATTTTTATGAAATTTAGTTACATTTAGCACCAGCAAGGATGGCACGTTGTCCACCTTTGGTGGAACAGGGAAACGACAAGATAATCGCAGGTGATTAATAGGAAGTAGAGCGTACGACGTATTACGTGAAATTTATTCAGGAGTCTCTATTCGCAATACGTAATACGCAATATTTACAAAAGGAAAAAAGTTGTATTATAAAAAAATGGATAACGAACATAACATCTTAAAGACAACAAGGAGACTTTAATGGGCAGCGTAAAAGATTTGACGGTACTGGAAGCGCCAACAGCCGATGAACTCGGTGTCGGTAAGTTCACTTTTTCCGACCGCTATTCGGTCTTCGACTGGGGGGAAATGCCGGATCATATCCCCGGGAAAGGGCAGTCACTGGCAATGATGGCCGCGTATAATTTTGAGGAACTGGAGAAGCGGGGTGTGACGTCTCATTTTATTTCGCTCTATTCCAAAGATGATGAGGGCGCAGGATTCGACCCGGCTGAGCCATCCGAAACCATGTTCGTAAAATTGACCCGCGTGCTTCCCATTGACAACAATTACGCGGAATACCAAAAAGGGATCCAGCATTTTTTAATACCGCTGGAGATCATCTACCGGAACGGCGCACCCAAGGGTAGCTCGCTTTTTAAAAAATTGGAGCGCGCCCGGGGTAACGAGAAAGAATTTCAGAAAATTCTAGATTCACTGAACCTGGACGAGGAACCGCAGCCCGGCGATTTTTTTCCGGAACCCGTGTACGATTTCACCACGAAGCTCGAGAGTACCGATCGTCCGGTTACCGAAAAGCAAGCGCAGCGGATGTCCGGCCTGGAAGATCCGGCCTTCGGTGAACTGACGCGGCTTGCTCGCCTGGTGAATGATTTTATAACGGAGCGCGCCGAACAGGTCGGTCTCCAGCACTACGACGGTAAGATCGAAACCATGTACAATCACGGTCGCGTTCAGCTGGTGGACGTTTTGGGCACCTTCGATGAAAACCGCTTTCTGTACGATGGCGAACAGGTGAGCAAGGAAACCCTGCGACAGGCCTACAAAGCCTATCAGCCGGAATGGGTGGAAGCGGTGGATCAGGCGAAGAAAGAGGCTGCAGCCAACGACGATTCCAACTGGAAGAGTTACTGCGCAAAGGAACCAGAGCCCTTACCGGATGAACTCATTACGCTGGTCAGTCAGATCTACAAAGCCGGCGCGAATCTGTATCTCGGACACGATACGTTCACCGATGTCCCGCCGCTCAAAGATTTGATTCCGGAACTGAAAAAGCAAAAGGAACAGCTTACCAAATAGCACGCAGATGACGCAGAAACTACAGATTACCGCAGATTAATAAAATAAAAACACGATTGCCGCAAAGAGACGCGAATAAACGCAAAGAAAAAACAGAAATAATTTACACTTACATTGGCAAGTACCTTTTAAAGTAGACCCCTTAATTGGTTTTCGTTGTTGTAATTCGTGTCACTTCGCGATTCTTTGCGGCTACAATTTTGTGGTTAATTTGTGTGGATCCGTTGTTTCTGCGTCATCTGCGTGCTATTAATCTTTACAGTTAACTAATCCGTTTCTGGAACCGTAAACTCGCAAAAGTAATGATCAGTACACCATAGCCTGCCAGCGCACCAATCTGCGGCAATAACGCCTGGAAACCTGCGCCTTTGAGGAAAATCCCACGGAGACATGCAATATAGTACCGGAGCGGATCCAGCAGCGAAAGCCGCCGAAGCCAAAGTGGCATATTATCCACCGGGAAGAAAAATCCCGACATCAGGATGATGAAGATCAGGAAGAACCACGCCACGAACATGGATTGTTGCTGGGTTTTTGTGATCGAGGAGACGAAAAGTCCAAGTCCCAAAGTCGTCAGCAGCATGAGGAAACTCACGAAAAAGAGGAGTGGAAAACTCCCACGCATCGGGATCATGAAATAGTATTTCCCGGCCACCATCACGATGCTGATTTCCACGAAACCCAACAGGGCGAACGGCGTAATTTTTCCGAGCATAATCTGCCATGATTTGAGCGGACTCACCATGAGCTGCTCCAGCGTACCCACTTCCCGTTCCCGGACGATGGAGACGGCAGTGAGGATCAGCGTGGAAAAGGCCAGAATCAACCCGATAATTCCCGGTACCATAAAATAGGTGTTCTCGAAGTTCGGATTGTACCAGACACGCATATTGGCTGCTATCCGGATTGGAGGATTCAATCCGGCGTAATACATGATGTCATTGGGATACCAAACCCGCAGCTGTTCGCCGTATTTTCCCATAAGCCCCTGGAGGTAGCCGATGGCTATCTGGGCGGTGTTGCTGTTACTCCCGTCCATAATCGCCTGGAGGACCGGGACTTTATTTTTCCGCATCTGGCGGGTGAAATCCGGCGGAATGACCAGAGCGGAGGCCGCCTCACCGCTGTCCATGTACCGTTCTATTTCGGTATACTCGGATGTTATTCCGACGAGGTCAAAGTATTCCGTCTGCCGTATACTCCGGATGAGCTGCCGCGACTGCTGCGACCGCTCCTGATCGCAGATGACCATCGGCACGCGCGTGACTTCCGTGGTCACGGCGTATCCCATCACCAGCGTTTGCACGATCGGCATCACAAAGATAAACGCCAGCATCGGCTTGGTTCGGAAAATCTGGATAAACTCCTTCTTGATTAGCGGGAGGAGTCGTGCGCGTCGTGATGTTTTCTTCTGTGGCATAATCAGGTCTGTCCTGGGTCGAATGAATAGCCCCAATAGCCCCGTGCTTTAGCGTGGGGGATCGATTATCCCTTCCATTTATGCAGGGTTTTAACCCTGTGCCCGGGGCTGAAGCCCCGGAATTTTAATGAGTCGTCGAACCCCGGCCTAAAGGCCGGGGCTAGCCATGGTAAATTCTGCAAAAAACACCGGCTTCCATCGGGCGGATTTATTATTTTGTTCTCGCCGCAACTAATTTTCTGTTTTTTTCATTATCTCAGATCATCCTGCGATTTTGAACTGCCGCCGAAACCGGGCGATGCTGATGACCATGACGATCGCCGTGAAAATCAATAAAGACCAGAGCGGCGGCCAGAGATAAATCATTGAATTGCCTTTCAGCATGATCCCACGGAGGATCTCCAGGAAATACTTGGCAGGAATCACCGTGGAAATCCACTGGAGCGCCACCGGCATACTCCGCAGCGGAAAGATGAACCCGGAGAGCAGGATGGAGGGAAGCATAGTGCCAAGCATCCCGCCGGCCATGGCAATCTGCTGGCTTTCGGCCACGGTGGAAACGAGTAATCCGATGGACAGGGACGCCAGCAGATACGCCACGCTGAGTCCCGCCAGCAATAGCGGAGAACCGTGGAATGGGACGCCGTAATAAAGTAAAGCGAACGTGAGCATCAGGGTGCCGACGATAAATGCCAGCACGGTGTACGGCAGCACCTTTCCAATGATAATTTGGGAAGCGCTTGCCGGGGATAGCCGCAGCTGAATCATGGTGCCGGTCTCTTTTTCCCGGGCAATCGTGATAGACGTAAGAATGGTCGCGATCATCATCAAAAACACCGCAACCAGTCCCGGGACGATAAAATTCACTCCCTCCAGTTCCGGATTGTACCAGACCCGGGTTTCCATGGTGAAAAACGGTTTCGCCGATGTGCTTCCCAGGATCACATTGGAAAGAATTACGCTGACACCGGTTTGGATGATTTTGCCCGTGTTCGCATCCGAACCGTCGATGATAACCTGCATCTCCGGTGATACGCCGCGTCCCACGCTTTCGGTGAAACCAGCCGGAAACACCAGAACACCCTTAATAGCGCCGCTCTCGACGGCCTGGCGAATGGCATTTCTGGAATCGTAATAGCCGAAAATCTCAAAGAAATCGGTTCCGCCGAATCCGCGTATCACTTCTCTGGAAGCCCAGGAATGATCGTTATCCAATACGCCGAGCTTCACGTTTTTTACATCCATGTTGATGGCGTAGCCATAGAGCACCATCATCAGGAGCGGCAGCACCATGATGAGGATGAGCGACCGGGGATCCCGGATAATGTGGATGAACTCCTTTTTCGCGATAGTAAATGTCCCGGAGATCACCTGGCCAGTTCCTCCTCACGTTCTTTAATGATGCGCACGAAGACGTCTTCCATGTTTGAGAGGTTGTATTCTTCCTTTAGGTTACGCGGCGTATCCAGCGCCAGGATTTGTCCCTGGTGCATGATGGCCACCCGGTCGCAGTATTCCGCCTCTTCCAGGTAATGCGTCGTGACGAAGACCGTGGAGGCATCTTCTCTGGAAGCCAGTTGGTAGATGGTGCGCCAGAAGTGCCGGCGGGCGGTCGGATCAACTCCGGAAGTCGGCTCGTCCAGGAACAGAATACGCGGATCATGGATGGTGGCGCTGGCCAGACCGACTCGCTGCTTCCATCCCAGCGGAATGGAGCCGGTAATCTGATCCAGAATATTTCCGATGCTGTAGAGTTCCGTGACGAAACCGATGCGCTCCGCCAGTTCGGAATTTGACAGTCCGTAGGTGCCGCCGAAAAATTCCAAGTTTTCCCGGACGGTCAGATCGGTGTAAAGGGAAAACTTTTGGGACATGTAGCCGATGTTCTGTTTGATTTGCTCGGTTTCGCCCATGATGGAAAACCCGGAAACCTGACCTTCACCGGCGTTCGGCAGCAGGATACCGGTGAGCATACGGATCGTTGTGGTCTTGCCGGCGCCGTTTGCGCCGAGGAATCCGAAAATTTCGCCCTCCTCCACCGAAAAATCGATGTGATCCACGGCGGTAAATTTACCGAAGGTTTTGGTGAGGTTCCGGACATCCACGGCGAATTGATCTGTCATGATTGTCCCTCCAGCGCCGCGTAGACGTCTTCCATCCCTGGGCTGATTCTGCTTACGGAAAATTCTCGATCAATAATGTCATCCAGCCTGGATTGCATTTCGGACTCACTGATATCGGATTCCTGTACGCTCAGATGAATCCGATCGCCCTTGGGATAGATCATGTGAATCCAGTCCGTTTGTTCCATTGTAGGGAGTATGGTCATGATCTTTTGGGTGCGGACTTCAAAAAGCGCCTGGGCATAATTAGCCTTCAATCCACCCGGAGAATTGTTTGCCAATACCTTCCCATGGGAGAGAAAAATCACTTCATCACACTGGACAGCTTCCTCCATATACGACGTACTGACCAGGATAGTGCGGCCTTCTGACTTCAACGTTTGCAGCATCTCCCAGAGTTCGGCGCGCGCCATGGGATCGACGCCGGTAGTGGGTTCGTCCAGGATAAGCAGCGGCGGAGCATACATGAGCACGCTGATCAGCGCCAGTTTTTGCTTCATGCCTCCTGAAAGGTTCTCCGCGCGACGATTGGTGAAATTCGTCAGCCGGCTGAATTCTAGAAGACGATTGTAGCGTTCCTTGCGTTCGTTGCCCCGGATCTTGTAGAGGTTAGCAAAGAACATCAGATTTTCGTGTACGGTCAGATCAGGGTACAGGGAAAACTCCTGCGGCATATAGCCGATGCCACCGGGCTTCCTGATGTCCCGTGCGCTGAAACGCAGGGAGCCGGAATCGGATTGAATGAGTCCGACAACGATTTTCATTAATGTGGACTTTCCGGCGCCGTCCGGCCCGATAATCCCAAAGATGGAATTCTCCGGGATGTCCGCAGCGATGCCATCCAGCGCTGTGAGGGCGTCGAAGCGCTTAGTTAGGTTCTCGATTTGCAGGAAGGGAGTGTCCACGGAATTAGTCTTGGCTATAGGCTCAGCTTCACCGGCATACCGATCTTCAGCAGACCGTCGGGATTCGGAATTTGCACTTTGACAGCATACGTCAGCGATGTTCTGGTATCCTCGGTATAGACCGTCTTCGGCGTGAATTCCGCCTCAGACGCAATCCATTCCACGCGTCCACTGATTGGTGTATCTCTGCCATCGATTCCAATCCGAATCTCCTGTCCCAGGGAGATGCCGGAAAGGCGCGGCTCCGGGAGATACATCATTGTCCACACCGTATCCGTAATCCCGATGGTGGCCAGCAGGTGTCCCGGCTGAATGCGCTCTCCCGTTTCCACATATCGTTGGAGAATGGTGCCATTCGCCGGGGCGGTAATGCTGGCTTCTTCGATTCGATAATTCAACTGTGCCATCTGTTTCCGGATCTGCTCCTGCTGGTTCCGGGTAGCCCGGCGTTGCGCCGGGATATCCTCGAGTTGGGACTTGATGACATCCCGCTCCACCAACACTTCGTCCAGCTTGTCCTGCGAAGCGCCAGCGCTGGCCACCAGTTTTTTCAGGCGTTGCACCTGCTTATTCAGGAAATCCAGGCGAATCGCCAACTGATCTTCTTTTGCCTTTAAAGATTGCATTTGAATATTCAGGCCCTCCATCTTTGAGAGCAGCTGCTCCTTTTGCAGGTGAAAGTCCGTGGTGTCGATTACTGTAAAGAGTTGACCTTCCGTTGCTTCAGTGCCTTCAGGAATTTTATTATATAAAATTTTCCCCGGCGCAGATGCCCGGACATCGATTTTGTAGGCCTCAATCGTACCGGTGGTGGTATAGGTTTGGTTATTCTCACCAGTGCATGCTATAAGTGCGGTAACGAGTAATAGTAATGGTAAGTGTTTCATCATGCTTTATCCCTTTCGAGGTACGTTAACAGGACATCCTGAATATGTGCTTTTCGCTGAATGATAAATTTTTCCTCGTTTTCGATGCCGATTACTTTGGTGAGCAGGGGTTTGGCGACAAAGAAAAATAAAATGGTACTCAAAATAGTAATCATGAATTGTCGCGGGTCGACCTGGCGGAACTGTCCCTTTTGTATCCCCTGCGTAATCACTTCGAAAATTGCCTGGGGATAATTTCGATCCTCTCTGCTCGTGAATATCTGTGAGAACATGGCGACGATTTCGTCCGGATTAGTGTGAATCTCGTGGATCATAAGCCGGGGCAGTTCCGGGAATTCGGCAATAAAATCGTAATATCTGGAGATGAGTTCCCGCATTTGATCCCGCGGTTCGGAGGCTTCCTCAAGCGACGCAGAAACGCGGGAGAACGCATATTGGAAAATCCGGCGCAGTACCTCCTGGTGGAGGTTTTCCTTGTTGGAAAAATAATAGTGAAGGAGCGCTTTGTTTACGCCGGCCCGATCAGCAATGGATTGCATCCGGGCGCCCTTCTTGCCGAACTGCACGAACTCCTCCAGCGCGGCGTACAGTATTTCAGATTGAGGGGATCCTTCATCGAAATACTCTTTGCGCGTATTCACCGTCAATTCTCCTGCTAACTTTCAATTTTCAGCATATTCATCGCATGCAATAGTTGATCTCTGGCAATATTGTATTGCAGCAGATATTGCGATTCATTGGACTGCGCCTGCTGCAGAGCGAGCTGTGCATTCAGGATATCCAGCTGGGTGGCGGTGCCTTCAGCGAAACGGACTTCCGCCAGTTCCAGGCCTTTCCGGGCCTGCGCCACGGTTTCCTGTTGCGATGCCAGCTGCTCCTCGGCCTGGACTAACGCGTAATATGCGGTTTCAACCTCGGCGGCAATTTGGTGACGTACCTGGCGCCGCCGGTCATCCACCTGTTTCAGCGCCACCCGGGCCTGAGCGATGCTCGAACTATTCTGCCAGCCCGTGAAGATCGGTACGGAAATATTAATACCCCCGGCAATACTCCGGTAATACTCGGACCGGTCGAACAGGATCTCCTCGTTTTGCAGTTGGTATTGCCAGGACGTTGATGCACTGATTTTCGGGAGCAGGGAGGCGCGGGCGATGGCCAGGTTTTGTTCCTGAATTTGCTGCTCCAGACTGATGTTTTCCAGTTCCTTCCGGTGGCGATATGCTCTGTTTTGCAAAGAGGTGAGGGACGAGTCGGCCCATGAGGTCGGCCGTTGCCGGAGTTCGCCTTCGACCATACTCGGCTGATCCGGTTCCAGGCCGATGGCCGTGCGCAGCGCGGTGAGTGATTGTTCGTACTGATGACGGGCGGCAATCAGCCGCGGCCGGGTGTTGGCCACCTGAACCTTGGCACGGAGCACGTCAAAGTCGCTGGCGGTTCCCAGGTCTGCCTGCCGCTGCACAACTTCCAGATTGCGACGGGTATTCCTGAGTGCTTCCCGGGAGACCTGAATTAACTGCCTGGCATGCAGGGATCGATAGAAGGTTTGACGTACTTCCATCAGGATGGCTTGTTGCTGCACCTCCACCTGGTTTGTAGCTCGCGCCGCGCTGGTTCTGGCGACATCGTAACCGGACCTGATTACTCCGCCAAGATAAATCGGCTGCTCCACCTGGATACCGGTGGAGATATTCTCTTCGGTGCCGACCCGCATCGTGCGTGGCTGGCCTGTCAGACCTATGGTAAAAACCGGCAATTCAAAATTATGCGTGTAACTACCGAACGCTGAAACCCGGGGCATAAATCGTCCCCTGGCTTGAGTGATGCGGGAATTGGCCTGTGTCTGTGATTTCTGTGCGGCCTGAATCTGTGGATTCTTTTCCATCGCCAGGGATTGGGCCTGCGACAAGTCGATTGTCAGGGTATCAGGGCTATCCAGTGCGAATAGTGAATGCAGGGGAAATGGGAGTATTAAAAGGAGGAAGATAACTTTGAGGGTTTTGCCCAGGCGATTACTCTGGCGTCTTTCAAATATGTTAACCATATCGATAAACCTTATAGTTTAACCATTTGATTAAAATATATAGTTAAAATTTTAGAATGCAAGCGGATTTTGCCAGAGATCACATCAAATCTCTCATGGAAGCTCAGGAACTTTTTTGGATGGAATGGTCTTGTATTTCCTGTAAATGCTGTTATATTTGACATTCTTGCGGACTGAAGGGGCCGCATAAATTTGAACTTTTTTTGAGGAGACAGACGGCTTGATTATGAATAAAAACGGAATTGAACCGATAGCGAATAAGGCAGGCGATTCAAAACGAAGTATCTTCTATTTTACCATGGAAATTGCTCTCCGGAGCGATATGCCCACTTATAGCGGAGGATTGGGAGTCCTCGCCGGAGACACGCTCAAATCGGCAGCAGATCTGGGCATTCCGATGGCCGGCGTCACCATGCTGTGGCGGAACGGTTACTTTAAGCAGGAAATCGATGAAAACGGGTGGCAGAAGGAAGAGAATGCCATCTGGGATTACAAAAATAAATTACGGAAGCTTCCCAATTACGCCCGGGTAAAGATCGGTGGCGAAAGTATTCGGATTGAGGTGTGGGAATACAAAATCGTTGGACGGACCGGATACTCGGTCCCGGTGTATTTCCTGGACACCAATCTGCCTGAAAATCCCGAACACGCCCGGAACCTGAACCAATATCTCTACGGCGGTGATGAATATACCCGGCTGTGCCAGGAAGTAGTTCTTGGTATCGGCGGCATCAGAATTCTCCGGGATATCGGTTTCAATAATGGACAGGTGTACCACCTGAACGAAGGCCATGCTAGTCTGCTGGCCCTGGAATTGATTCGGGAGCGCGGGTATAACTCGTACGATAAAATTAAGAAAAATTGTGTTTTTACCACGCATACGCCTGTGGCAGCCGGACACGATGAGTTTCCCTACGATCTGTTAAAACAAGTTTTGCACCCTATCTATCTTGAACACCTGGAAGGCATTATTGGGCACGGGCACTCTTTGAACCTGACCCGGCTGTCTCACAAACTGAGCCGCTATGTGAATGGCGTCTCCCAGATGCACGGGAAGGTAGCCCGGGAGATGCTGGACGATCCAAACATAGGGGCAATTACGAACGGCATCCATCTCCAGACATGGATTCACGAGTCGTTCCAGGATCTGTTTACCGACAAATTGCCCGGCTGGCAGTTCGATCCGTCAGTCTTTGTTCATGCGTTAAAAATTCCAGACGACGAAATCAGGAAGGCTCATAACACGGCGAAGGCCGAACTCCTGGATTACGTAAATCAAACCTACAAAACCGAGTTGAAAGAAGACGTGCTCACCGTTGGATTCGCACGGCGGGCGGCCACGTATAAGCGCGCCGATCTGCTGTTTACGGACATCGAACGCCTGCTGGAAATCGGGGCCGGAAAAATACAGTTTATATATGCCGGCAAGGCGCATCCCAAGGATAACGCCGGTAAGGAGTTGATCCAGCGGGTGGTGCAGGGCGGCAAAAAGCTTGGGAAAGAAATTCCGGTAGTATACCTGGAAGAGTATAATATGGACATCGGCGCCATGCTGACCAGTGGCTGTGACGTCTGGCTGAACAATCCGCAGCGTCCCAGAGAAGCATCGGGCACGAGTGGTATGAAAGCCGCATCTAATGGTGTGTTGAATTTCAGTATTCTGGACGGCTGGTGGATCGAAGGACACCTGGAGGACAAAACCGGGTGGGCGATTGGTCCCCGTGCGGACATGACCGATATGGAAAAATACGATGAGTCCAAAGATGTGGAAGACCTGTACCGTAAGCTGGAAGAAAAGGTGATCCCCACTTATTACGAGAAGCCTGAGAAGTGGGTTGAGATGATGAAAACCAGTATTGCGTTGATTACACCGTATTTCAACACCCACCGGATGCTCAGGGAATATGTCGAATATGGGTATAGCGATAGCTTCTGATTTTTGACAGTCCGGCGGCTGAACCTGTCGCCGGTATTATTTTCCAATCATTATCCAACCATCCAGAAAATCATCCCACCATGGCAGGATGGATAGTTTTCTGGCCAGAGGCTCTATTTTTGGTGGAAATCGTTTTAGATTTCCTCAATCTCTGTGATATAAATCACAAAGGGGCTTACGTTATTTAAGCGGTGCAGGAGAACCGGAAGGAACTGTTTGGATCTTTTTCTGCAGGACGGTATCATTAATCGCCTTGAAAGGTTCTTTCCAATGTCTAAAACGGGATTCCCCTGTCATTGACATTATCAGACTATCTGCCGTGAATTACCGGTCAATTAACTGGAATAATTAGCAATTGCTGACACGCGTGTTATACACAGATTCTTTCTATCCGTTACAAATCCAATATAACCAGACAGTAGCAGGGGCCGGTCCATGCAAGTGAAGTTTTGGGGGGTTCGCGGATCAATCGCAACTCCGGGACCAGGTACGGTGAAGTATGGCGGCAACACTTCGTGTGTGGAGCTGGAAGTCGATGGCAACCACTTTGTGCTGGATGCCGGCACCGGAATTCGGTTACTGGGCTTAGACCTGCTCAAACGCCAAAGCAGCGGCACGCTTAATTTGATGATCAGCCACCATCATTGGGATCATATCCAGGGATTGCCATTTTTTCTGCCGGCGTTCCGCAAGGAATATGAATTGAACATTTTCGGCTACGAATCCACCAACCAGGAACTCGAAAAAATTATCGCCAACCAGATGGATCCCACCTATTTTCCCGTCCAGCTGGGCGATCTGGATGCCAATCTCGGTTTTCACAAGGTGGAAGAGGGCACCTTCCGGATCGGGGATGTCCGTATCGACACCATCTTTTTAAACCATCCCGGATACAATATGGCGTACCGCTTCAACTGGAAGGGAAAAACGGTTGTCTACGCCACGGACAATCAGCCCTTCGGTCACTGCCATCACCTGGGTGAGTGGGCGACCGAGGAGTATTTCCACGCAATAAAACAGAAGTCCTTCAAGCACATTGAACTGCACTTTGACGATTTGAATGAACGCATCATTGATTTCGCTAAAGATGTGGATTTACTCATCCATGATACCCAGTATACGCCGGAGGAATTCCAGCGGAAGATCGACTGGGGGCATTCCTCATACGAATTTACCGCCGAATTGGCCATCCGCGCCAACGTCAAATCCCTGGTTCTGTTCCACCACGAGCCGCTTCATTCCGACGATATGGTCAAACAGATCGAAACCCAGACCATAGGAATTCTCAAGCGCGCTGGTCACGATATCCCGTGCCGGGCCGCCCGGGAAGGGCTGGAAGTGTTGGTCTGAGTCGTGGGCGGATTGGGAGAGTATCTTAAAGTATATGTGATCATTTTTGCGATTACCCTTGAAGTTAAATGTATTAAGAAGAGTGTTATTGTGTTAACGTGAGTGCGTGTTACTGTATAGTTTTTGATTCAGCGTAGTTTGCTGACCAGGGAATTTTACGAGTGGAACTTCCCTGTTTCCCTCACTTTTTCTTGCGGTTCATTATATTAATTTGTAATCTACAAAACAGTGTTCAATATTTGTACGATCTGTTAATCAAATAAAACGGAGCAAGTAATGAGTGCTCGGTTAGTGTTAACCGGGTTACTTGCTTTTTTTCTGTTCGGATGTCAAGGGGAGCAACAGAATGGTGTTGAATCGCAAGATACCCGGGAAATCTCTGTAGGGACAGCGCAGGGCGAGGCAGTGCCTGTGTCCGCAATACGCGCCACAAGAGATACTATGGTGCAGTATATTTCTACGATTGGCACATTCCAACCATTGAAATCGACGACTATTGTCGCCCCGGTGGAGGGGCGGGTTGCTTCAGTTCTCATGAAAAACGGGATAGAAGTGAAAACCGGAGATTTGCTCCTTCAACTCCACACCGCTCCATACCAGGATAAGTTGATCCGGGCACGAAGTACGTTCATCCGGTCCTTAAGTGCTGCGGTTCAGGAATTTCGGGCGGACAGTACTCCGCAAGCCGAATTCCTCTCGGACTATCTCAACGACGTATTGCATTCCCCAGCCATAGATCCGTTGCCATTAATTGCGTTACATGGGAATAAGGAAATTCCCGCCGGGCTGAAAGCCGGATTGGGTTCGGGACTTGGCGGTGATTCGGATTCCGGCGCACTGGTTTTCACCAATCGGGAATATATGGTCCTTGCGCGACATGATGTTCCCGGCGCCTACGCGGATGTCCGGCAGGCGGAACGGGATTTGACCTCGACAGAAATTCGTGCGCCTTTCTCCGGCATTCTTTTCGGGGTCACCGGTTCCGGCGGGGAACTGATTCAGACCGGAGCGGAACTTGCGACACTTACATCCCTGGATACGTTGCAGGTGGCGATAGATATCCTGGAAAGCAATCTCAGGGATGTCACTCCCGGCACCCCTTTCCGGATACTGGCAAATGACGGGTCAGTCATTGCCCGGGGAAAAATCGATGGAATAAGCCCGGCCATAGATGAAGAGACGCGAACTGCCGAAGCGTTTGCGATCCTGCCGAATCCGGATCATCTCTGGAAAGCAAGTCAACATTTACAGATCGAGGTGAGGAAGGCGCGGTTTCCGGACAGGCTAGTAGTCCCGAAGGAAGCGGTGCTGACCCGCAATGAGCGGGATTTGGTATTTATAGTGCAGGACGGGCTGGCCAAATGGCGCTATATCGAAACCGGTCCGGAAAACAAACGGATGGTTTCAATTCAAAGCGGAATTGCTCCCGGGGATACTGTCATCGTGAGGGGACATTACACGCTGGCACACGATTCACCCGTGAATTTCCGCATGGTGAACCCAAACAAGATAAGACAGTCCAACAGTAACTGATATACAGTTCTAACATCGGTACAGCAGTAGTACGAAAATTCAGAGTATCCGGCAAGGAGTTTCAGGCTTATTGAAAATTCTCCGGGTTGCAATCCGCGTTAGAAAACGAACGTTTAACATGTACGGCAGATGAAAAGTATAATACAATTCGCAATTCGCCGGCCTATAGCAGTTTTTATGTTGACGCTCGCGCTGTGTCTGTTCGGAGTTCGGGCATTTCAGCAACTGGAAACGGCACTGCTGCCGGATATTGAATATCCGGAATACTTTATCGTCACCCGGTTCCCCGGGGGATCGCCGGAAGAGATAGAGCAACACGTGACCAAGCCTCTGGAGGAAGTATTAGCATCGTTGTCGGGGATTCAGGATATCGTCTCCTCTTCCAGAGAAGACGTTTCGCTTGTGGAAGCACAATTCACCTGGGAGAGTGACTTCCAGTTCACCCTTCTTCGAATCCGGGAAAAGATCGATGCCGTTCGTGCACAATTTCCGGAGGGGACTGAACGGCCGTATATCATGGATTTTAATCCCAATTCGGCCCCGGTGATGAAACTCGCCGTTTCCAGTGACAATCAGGTTCTCTCCGCATTGGCCGAGCTCTCACGGGATGTTTTCCAGCCGCGGTTTTCTCAGGTCGAGGGGATCGCCAGCGCCCAACTGCTTGGCGCGGTGAAACCGGCGGTGCAGATTCAGGTGCAACCGGATAAAATCAGGCAATACCGCATTACACCGCAGGAACTTGTCCAAAGTCTGCGTCAAAATATCCCGGACAATCTGGTGAGCGCCAGAGTCGCCTCCGGTTTTGCCGAGTATCCCCTTACAGTCGATATCGCGGTTGAGCAGTTTTCGGATTTCCGGGAGATGCCAATATCGCCGGACAGACCGGAACTCCGGCTCAAACATGTCGCGAAGTTAGTCAGGAAACCTCTCCCCCTGCGCTCCGTAGCCTACTACGATTCCAGCCAGGTGATCATCATGAACCTCCACAAGGAGGCCGGGGCGAATACCATACGGGCCACTGAACACGCCACCGAACTCATCAAAGTTCTGGGGGATCAGTATCCGGATATTTCCATCAGGGTGCTGGAGAACCGGGGAGAATTCGTATCACAGGGAATTCACAGCGTGCAGCAGGCTATCTTATTCGGGGCGATCCTGGCGTTTTGTATTCTGCTGCTTTTTCTGAGACAGATCCGGCTCTCCATAATTCTGAGTATTGCCATCCCGGTGAGCTTTTTGGTGACACTCATTGCGCTCCATATCCAGGATATTACGCTCAACCTCATGAGTCTCGGCGGGTTGGCGCTAGGAATCGGGCTCATCCTGGACAACGGAATTATTGTCACCGAATCCATTGCCAGAGATATTGAGTCCGGAGGTGCCTCCGAGCCCGTACTCTCCGGGACGGCGAAGGTGGCCCGGGCAATTCTCGGCGCCACAATGACCACCATCGCAATATTTTTTCCCATCATCTATGTGCGGGGGTATGCATCAGTCCTGTTTCAAAACCAGGCAATTGTGCTCATCTATACCCTTATTGTCTCGCTTTTCACTGCACTCACGCTGTTACCGACGGCGATTCGTGTTTTTGTCCGTCAGTCCAGTCAGAAAAATACCAATGCCGATAAGAAAATTTCCGGTCGGAGCGTTCCGGGGTCCAACAGGATTTCCAGGTTATTCTGGACAGGTTACCGGAGTATTGCCGGGAGCATCCGACGGGCCGGCAGGTGGTGTGGACGAGGATTACAAATCCTGGCATCACCGGTTGACCGCAGTTTTCAGTCGCTGTATGCAGCGGCCGAAGATCGATACCATACTTCCGTAGTATGGGCTCTGAATAATAAGGTGAAATCCGGGCTTGTTGCTGTTGTTATACTCGTGATTGCTTTGTGGGCGTATTCCGGATTGGCCAAACGATACTGGCCGGATATCCCGCATACCATCGTCACGGCGTCGCTGGAAGTCCCGACATCAACGCCGTATGCCCGGGTGCGCACACAGGTTTTCACATCTCTGGGAAATGTACTCCGGTTACCGGAAGCCGACCACGTCCTTACCCAGATTCTCGATCCCAGAGAAGCAGTGGCCGGAAACGCAGTGCAGTCGCGGCAATCCGCCGGTCAATACCACGTATCGTTTACCCTGTACCTGCACGAACCGATGTTTGTGCAAAAAGCCTTTGAAGACGAGATCCGGAGCCGGATTACGCTTCCTTCGACCGGGATGACGGTTGAATCACGTGACAATCTGCAGGGTGAGTTTCTCCATCGACGGGAGAAAAATTTGGTGATCTATATTTCGGGCGACCAGACCGAGCAGTTACGACTTCATTCGCAGAAAATTCAGAATTATTTACGAGAACATACCAATGCGAGGAATATCGCCAGTTTTTCGAATAGCCGGTCGCCGGTTTTTGTTCTGAAACCCGACGAGAACGCCCATACCCGATATGGAGTGACTGCGGGGTTTATCCATGATCTCCTCCGCCAGCAGGTCAGGGAATTGAAGGTGGGAGACTGGCAGGATGGGGCTGAGAAAGTCCCTGTCTATCTTCTGTGGAATACCAACGAATCCCCGGAATTAGCACGGATACTGGCGTTTCCGACGGGAGTCAATGCGTACGGGCCGGCGTTGGGTCAACTGGTACAAACGGAGCCGGGTTCCGCGATCCAGGACATCACCCGGGTGAACAGAAAGCGGGTGATCTCCGTTCAGGCGGATGCATCTCCGCATCAGTTGAGTCGTATTGTTGCGGATTTTTTACAATGGCAACGGAGCCGGAATACCCCGGGAATTGAGGTCACGGTTGGCGGAGAGAGCCAACGCATAGCACAATCGTTCAGCGAGCTGGGGCTGGCGTTGCTGTTTGCGGTGATCCTGGTGTATCTGTTACTTGCCGCGCAGTTTGAGTCGCTGATCCATCCATTGAACATTCTGCTAACCGTGCCAATGGGATTGATCGGAACGGTGTGCGGCCTGTTCCTGTTTCAGCAGTCGATTAATGTGATTGTGCTAATCGGTATGGTCATGTTGATCGGGATTGGTGTGAACGATGCCATTGTCAAAGTGGATTACATCAACTATTTGCGCACGAACGAAAATTTTCCGCTTCGTAAGGCGGTCCTGCAAACCAGCCGGGAAAAATTCAGGCCGGTCCTGATGACCTCGCTAACCACCATTTTCGCGATGATACCGATGCTTTTCGGGGTTGGCGGCGGGTCGTTTACCACGCCTTTGGCTTCAACTATTGTTGGCGGGCTGCTCTTTACCACCGTTCTGACGTTGGTTTATACTCCTGTGCTGTACGAAGTGTTTGAGAAATTTCACACAACCCGAGGGGACGGCTCATAACTGATGATGCACCGATTCCTCACATCGATCCTCCGCCATCCGCGGCCGGTACTCGTTGCGATGGTAGTTATCATTATAGTCGGCGGTGTCTCTTTGAGCCGACTCCCGGTTGAAATCCAGCCGCGCCGGGAATACCCCAGCATCCGGATTACGGCACATTGGAGCAGGCAATCCCCCGAAATTGTTCAGCGGGAAGTGACTATGCCACTGGAAGAGATCGCTGCTCAGGTCCGCGATGTCCGGAATGTCTCCTCGACAACCGGCGTGGGCTATTCCGAAGTGACGTTGGAATTCCCGGAAGAGATCAATCTGAAATATGCTTTCACCAGGTTGCAGGAACAGGTGGCCGCGCTGCGGACCGCGCTCCCCCCTGAGGTGACTCTTACCGTCGAACCGGGAGCCGAAGGCGGGGAAGATCTCCGCCAGCGTCAGCCGTTTCTCTCGTTGGAACTCAGCGGCCCATATGATCTCACCACACTGCGGCAGTTCACGGATCGCACTATTGTGCCTGCGATAAAGGGGCTTGACGGTTCGGGGACGGTCCGGGTTTTTGGCGGCTCTCCGGTGCATTTGCGGGTTGACCTCCGGGAAACGTTCATGGACGGGCTGGAGTTACACCCGGATGATATCGCAGAGACAATTCAGAAGTCGGTCCGGCGGTCAGGAGTGGGTGATATCCGAAAAGGGAATGCTCACTATAGACTCTTGTTTTCTCACGTGCCTCAGGCACCGCAGGATCTTGCTGCAATCCCTGTCACGGGGGATGGCAGGTGGCAATTGGGCGACATTGCCTCGATTACGCTTGGATATCAGGACCCGGTTTCCATCTCCCGCCATGATTATAATCCCCTGGTCTCTGTGGATGTGTACAGAGCGCCAGGGTATAATGCGCTAACTTTTTCTCAGGAGGTCCGGCAGCTTATCTCATCTTTGGAACAGCGGTTACCCCGGGGAAGCCAACTCCGGATCACGAGTGACAGAGCAGACGAATTACGAGGGGAACTTCACAGCTTATACCTCCGGGCCGGCGTGATTTTAACCGTAGTCTTTGGCATCCTGATCGTTCTGTTCCGCCGGCTGACTTATGCGCTGATCGTCATGTCGGCGATCTTCCTGTCCCTCTGCGGGGCCAGTATCCTACTGTATTTCACCGGGTATACGATCAATGTAGTGACGCTGGCCGGGATCGCGTTGGTCTTCGGGTTGCTTGTGGATAATGCGGTAGTTGTCCTGGAAAATATTCAGCGCAGGAGCCTGCTTGACCATTCCATGCAGGAGAGTTGCCTGAACGGCACCAAAGAGATGGCGTATCCGTTGATAGGCAGCACGGTGACCACGTTGTTCGTGTTTTTTGCGCTGCTGCTGCTTCAGGACAGGCTTGGAGCGTACTACAAACCTTTAGCATTCGCACTCGGTTTTGCCCTGCTGGTTTCGTTCATCATTGCGATGACTCTGATACCGGCGGTATTGATGTCCTTCGGATTCCCAAAGAAGAAAAACCGGTCCGGACGCCGATTGCCCCGGTTAGGGAAACTGAGCCGATACTATTCCCAATTCGTGCGCTGGAATATCCGGCATCGATGGATGGTGTACAGTGTTATTATACTCATCGCGGGCGGGAGTGTAATGCTCTTCCTCGGAAACGTGGAACGGGGCGGATTCTACAACTGGAATTCAGATAAAAATCTGAATGTCTGGATCGAAGCCCCGAGAGGTACCACGCTCGACATGCTGGATAATATCGCCAGAGGATTCGAGAACCAAATCCGGGATTCGGGGGTTCCGGCGGATGTCTCCACTACCGTTAATTCCCAATCGGCGTATGTGAATATTCAGGTACGCATACCCGATTCCCTGCACCGGAAAGCTGAGCCGTATATCCTGAAGGAATCCCTGGTCACCCAGGCGGTCAATTATGCCGGCGTCGGAATCTATGTAACCGGGTTCGGGCTCCCGTATTATAACGGCGGGTACAAGGTGACGCCATTCTATAATACGCGCCTCCAGGTGCGGGGTCCGCAATACGATGAGTTATGGAAGATATGTGAATCGATATTAGAGACGGCCAAAGAGTCACCGCGGGTCAGTGAGGGATTAATTGCACCGTCGACCCGGAGTCTGTATCTGGCAGAGCAGGACCAAATTTCTATGAAATCGGCCTTGCAGGATATTTGGAAAGCCGGGTGGACTTACCGCGACCTTCAATCGCAATTGGCGTTTGAGGTGCGGCGGGAGTTAGCCTACGACGAACTTCCCATCGGCGGGGACCGGATTCGTCTGCATGTGACTTCCGGGGAGTCCTTGCCGCAGGTTGCATCGGTGAAGCAATCTGTTCTCACTTCACCCGGTGGCGGAGAGCAGCGGGTGCAGGATCTTTTCGCGTTTCAAAAGGAACCGGTCCCGCTCTGGATCGATAAGCGGAACCAACAATACGAATTTACCATTGCCTGGGAATACCGGGGGCCGACTCAGTTAAACTCCGGACATACGCGCGGTATTGTAAATAATCTGTCGCTGCCGCCGGGATATCATCTAATGGAACAGCAGTGGGGTTTCTTAACAGAGGAAGAGGAGTCTGATCTGCTCTTGCTTATTCTTATTGTGGCAGCCGGAACTTATATGATATTGGCCTCCCTGTATGAATCATTCCGCCATCCCCTGGTCATCTTCTTCAGCGTACCGTTCTCTCTGATAGGCGTGTTTTATTCCTACGTCCTTTTTCACCGGGATTTCGATGTCAACGGGTATATCGGTCTCATACTGCTCACCGGTCTCGTGGTGAACAATGCCATCATCCTGGTTGACAGGATTATCTCGCTCCACAAATCCGGGATGCCGGTAACTGAAGCCGCGGTGGCGGGCGCCATTCAGCGAATTCGCCCTATTATTATAACTACGGTAACCACCATCGGTGGGTTGCTGCCGCTATTCCTGATACAGAGCGGCTCCTCCATGTTCTCCGATATTCTGGCCGAGTTGAGTTTTATCACCATCGGGGGCATAGTGAGTTCTACGCTGTTTACCGTCACCTTAATTCCGCTTATCTACGTCAGTATTGAAAAATTCAACAGGCACCAGAGAACAATAAGTTTCTCAGCAGGAGAAGACACATGAGTCGGAAATTTTGCATACAAATTTGGGTTCGCTGTGTGGTTGTCCCAATGGCATTGTTGGTTCCCATAACAATGCTAAATGCCCAGGATACGCTGACCTGGAATATGATTGCCTCGGCGGTCGTGGAGCATAGCCCGGACATTGCGAAAGCCAGAGCGGAACTCCAAACGGCCGGCACGATGCAGCAGTTGCATATCGGCGACTATTTGCCAGAGATCTCTTTCGCTCTATCCACTTCGCAAAACCAACAGGGTCCCAGAGAAGTCTATCTTGGCGCTCAATCCTTCCGGCAGGAAGGACAGACATTTGGGTATCATTCAGCAGGTGTCTCCATGTCCTATACCGTATTCGATTGGGGCAACCGTCACAGGACATCCGAAATACTAGACTCGCGGTACAAGGCCAGACGATCATCGCTGGTAAAAATTCAACGCCAGGTTTTAGAGCAAGCCTTTACCGGGTTTACCGACCTGCTGGAGCAAAAGGAAATCCTGGAAATATCCCGGGAGGAGCTTCGTTATCTTCGCCGGCAGCGGGATTTCATCAAGGGATTGACCGACGAAGGATTGCAACCGGCGATAGATTTACGCAGGATTCAGGTGGAGATCAGAAACAAGGAGACGGAAATCTCTCGACAGGCGGGCAGGTACAAGCAGTCTCGGTTTACACTAATGAATATTATGGGGAGGGAGTTGGCCGGTTCGACGGTGTTTATCCCGCCCGCGGTACCCGGCGATTCAACCATTGGAGCGCAAACGGATTTCGATGCTGTTGTCAACACACATCCTGCCACACAGGAACTGACAGCCGGATTACAGACAGCTAAACTTGAGCGGAAAAAAGCCCGGTGGCAGATGTTTCCGGGACTCAACCTGAATACACAATATCAACGCGGCAACCGCAGGTTGGAAGAGGTATACGGGAATTTTGCCCGAAACTGGAATACCTCGGTGAGTCTCCAGGTGTCGTTCCCGCTTTATAATCAAAGCGCACAATTAATAGAAATTGAGCGACGGACGAGCCAGATCCGGACGATATCGGAAGACCTCAGAAAGCAACGCCAGGATGCGTATCGGCAAGTATTTGAAATTTGCAATTTGTATGAAACACAGTTCCGCAATTATACGCGCCGGCGCCGGAATATCGCCGATTACAAAGCCATCCATGCGTATGAACGGAGAAATTATCGTGCGGGGATTACGGCCTTCCGTGATTATCTGAACGCAGTCCAATCCTATCTGAATGCCCGGCGGTCTGCTGTCACGGCTAAATACCAGCTGACAAAAACCGCATTTCGATATGAGCTGTTGACCGGGAAGTGGGATGAGGTTGAGGGACAATGATCTCTGCGGCAAGTATTACGCAAGGAGCCCAGATATGAGAAAAATATCCGTTACCCGAATACAGAATATTCAAGAACGGTCTTTTTCTTTCATGGCAGACGATTACCCTCCGGTGCCGTTAAACAACTGGCAGGAGATTGTCAGATATATCATGCACGGGTTTCATGGCCGGGTTGGTGAAAGTGCATGTTGCCTGTGGGTGCAGGAAGAGGTTAGTGGAAATGTCGATTACGATATTTTGTGGAAGGATAAGAATAGGTGTGATCATCACATGCCCGGGATTAATGGCAATGGTCACAAAAGATCCGGGATGGCGATTGCTCCTGTCGGGTGGAGAAAGGAACCGGCCGGTTGGATTGGCTGGAATGCCAAGCCGCCCGAAAAAAGCCTTCGTGCATTTCGACGCTGGTATCGTTCGTGGTATTTGCGGTATAAGTTGGCTTCAAAAAGTGAGGAGATAGGATGGGAGCCGGTCACGATCTATGGAGAATCGGTCGGGGTAAATAAAGCGCTGGAGATGGCGGATCGTATATCTCAGATGACCGTACCTGTAATTTTAGTCGGCGAAACGGGAACCGGCAAAGAACTGATCGCCAGGGCATTGCACCTGTTGAGCGGGCGCAGTGAGAACAGATTTGTCGCCTATAACTGCGGACAGTTAACCGATGATAACATGGCTTTGAGTACCCTGTTTGGCCATCGGAAGGGGAGTTACACCGGAGCCACCCGTTCCCGAAAAGGGCTGTTCCGCACTGCCGACGGAGGCACGCTATTGCTGGACGAACTGGAAGTATTGTCTCCGAGAGTTCAGAGTATGTTGTTGCGAGTGCTGGAGAATGGCGAAGTGTATCCCGTGGGACAGGACACGCCGGAGAGGGTGGATGTCCGGATGATTGCGGCGACAAATCGTTCTCCGGAGGAGTTGTTAACCTCCGGCGCACTGCGGCAGGATCTCTATTTTCGCTTAAAGGGGAGTCAGATCGTCCTGCCGCCATTGCGGGAGCGCGGCCCGGAAGAGATTGAGCACCTTACCCGTGCTTTCCTGCGCCAGCATAGCAAGGGTTCGGATGACATCCCTGTCCTCGATAAAAGCGTATGGCACCTCCTCCGGGAATATCACTGGCCCGGGAATGTGCGGGAGTTGCATCAGGTAATACAGAATATTTATTCCATGTACGTTGACCAGGGCAGGGTCTCGAACAAAGAGGTGCGTGCCCAACTCTTACCGTATGGATCAACTCCGAATCACAAGAAAAACATGGAAGAACGCTCTATCCATGACCGACTTTATCATAAGATGGTGGAAGAAGGGGAGAGCTTTTGGGAGGTGGTGAAGGAGCCGTACATGGCGAGAGACCTCAAGCGTAGCGAGGTGCAAGCTGTGATTGCCAGAGGGATTGAGGAAGTGAAAACCTATAAGAAATTAATACAGCAATTCAATCTTTCCGCAAAGGAATATAAACAATTTTTGAATTTTTTATATAAGAACAAACTACAACCGGATTAAAATCTGCTTATAGTGAGAACGAATCAACCTATAGAGAAAACCAAGTACTATATTAATCTTTTGTATCGATTATTAAATAATCTATAAGTTCAATTAAAACAATCATATATAATATTGAAGTAAAAATTGGAATAATTATTGTTCTCTGATAAATAAAGTGATTAAAAAAATAACGTTAATTTAAAGATAGGAGATTTATACTATGTTAATAAGAATTTTTATGGCAATAGTTATCACCTTTTTAATCAATCCTCTCTCTTCATCCATTCAGAACTATGGACATACATCAAAATTACATGCTGCAGAAAAATACCCACACCAAGATTTTGTTGAGGAAGCAATAGGGATATTTGGTTCATTTTGTCCAGGAGGAGGAATTAAATGTGCCAGTATTAATTTTACTGATGATACTGTGAGTACAACTCTGACTTTTTTTAAAAATCCAAATTAGTTTTGACAATCATTAATGTAATGTTGATAACAAGGTGTTGCTATCAGATATTTATATTTAGAGAGTACCAAAATATCAGATTTTTTAAGAAAACAAAAGTAAGGAGGAGTAAGTTATGAAATCCTTAATGAGAACATTAACAGGGGTAATAATGGTGTTCATGATGTTAAGTATTCCCCTTCCTCAAGGTGCGAATAGCCGGATTGATACTATTCAGGCTGCTGAGAAATCGAAAGTGGATAAAATGGTTGATTCTGTTATTTCGGCAGTTGGCTCAGTATGTCCTGGAGGCCAGGATATGTGTGCGACAGTTACAGTTTCAGCTGGGCCTGTTAGCGTATCAGCGACGTTCTATTTGAACCCTTCCTCTTAATTTTGGAGGGCGGCATAGTTTTTAGCCTCTTAATCTGTATGACCGAAATAGAACTCAGTTCAATTGAGAAGCAATCCTGGCAGTTAGTAGTGCCAGGATTGCGTGTTTTTATTTCGTGTTTTTTCCTATTAAATGCCTTGTTGTTATTTGGGTCCGAAGGTGATAATAATTTGAGAGAATCTGAGATTTCCATCTTTCCGGAGAGCACATTTTTATTGAGTGAAAATCAGTCTTACCAAAATTCAAATTTTAATGTTTTTTTCATTACAACTCCATATGATTGTCCGTGCTACAATTATCTATTTAACAGTAAATTTGTTGCTGAACTTCAATTGGAAAAGATCGATGCCAGGCAAATTCAGTCAGTTAGTTATATTATATCAGGTGATTTTTCTATCGATAAATTGAGAGATTATGGTGGAAGTTTGTCTAATAGTGTCCCCATATTTATAGATCATAAAAATAATATAAAAAATGAACTGTATAGTTTATTTAACACCTTCCATACTCCTTATTTGATAGTTGCAAAAAATGATTCGATTATTGATGATTTCAAGATAGAATTTTCAAAAGACTCCTTATTTAATTATTTAAAATCGAGTAAAATTAGAAATGGAAAATAAATCAGTTATATTAGTTATTTATAGTATGCTAAGTATCTTATCTCTACTTGGGTGTAAAAATGAAAATCCTGCAGAAATTCATTTTGAAACTCAATCACAAACTAATCGAACAGTTGTTCAGGCTGTACCAAATGATAGTATTAAATTTTCGAATATTGTAAACCCTTGGTTCTTTCGTGCGACTCCTTCAGGAAATCTTTTTATTTATGACGGAGGGAGTAATGAAATTATTTCATTAAAGCGGCATCTTGAGACCAATCGGTTACAGGTCTATAAAACAATGACGATTTCTATGGGACACGGTCCGGGTGAATCTATACAAATTACAGATATGTATATATCGGATTCATTAGTTGCGCTTGCGGATCCTCGGATCAGCAGAATATTAATTTGGCCTTTATTTTCGGATAGTATCAAAACATATAAAATACCAATGCGGCCTTACAGAATCCTATCAGTTCGGGATAGAAATATCTTGTATTGTCCAGAATCATATCCTTTGCAAAAAATTAGTTCATATGATATAGTTACTGGTGATACTTCCAGTGTGATATCAGACATTCCTCTTGAACAACATAAAAACAACAACATTTACCACGGGTCAAAGTTTGCCGAGTTAGATGAGATAAATATACTTCAAGCCTATACTCGACTTGGAAGAATGGTTGTTTATAAAAATTTTATCCCATTCATAGGCGTATATACAATAAATGGTAACTTAGAGCCAACCATCTACAATAAAGAGTATGCGGAAAATATTCAAATTACTTATGTTGATCATAATGCAATAATAAGCTGTAGCGATTTAACATCTTCAAATAATCAAATAGCAATCTTAAGCCATAACCCGAGTAGAAAACATGAACATGTAGATTTTTACAGCTCTGACAATTTATCATACTTATATTCTATTAGGCTTAACGGCAGGGGGCATAAGGTTGCCCTAATAAACGATTCATTATTATATGTACTTTGGCAGAACTGGATATATACTTATAGATTATCGGATGAATGGTCAAATTTATGATCATATAACCCGTCGTGTGAAACATGCCTTGGCTTAGTTTCACGCAACGGGTGTTTTATAGTAATTTCAATCGGATTAACCATCTCTACTGTTTCGTTTCTATTTAAGTTAAAAATTTCTAGTTGTGGATGTGGCTTGTTTGGAGAAAATTCTATTATACTTATACTCCAAAAATTATTTATTCTTGCGTTATTGACCTCTATATAGAAATTTCAACATAGATATTTTAAAAAATCTTAGTGGATCCCGCCTAAAAACTCAAAACGCTCTATGTGCATGCATTTTCCAGAAAAACCGTCGAAGGCTCCAACATTCCGCGAGAAATACCCACACAAAGGTCGAAACATATGATATAATGCATCGGTCACCCGTGGTTGGAGTCGTTCCAGGGTCATGTCGGTTTTCGGATTAGCCAAGAACCGGGCAATGCACACGAAATTCACACCAGTCGCCCGAAGCAGGCCGCGAGTCGTCGTCGTAAACTTCCCGCGCACCTAGGTTTGCGTATGGCTTCGGTTGGGTTTAAACATAGGATACTCGGGGTGTTATTCGTGGCTAAGATACTGTTATTATTAAATATGACATCCAAAACATTGTCCGAAATTTCTATAAGAATTCTCACCATCTATCATTAAAAACTAAGGAGTCCTATGGATAGAATTCATTCCTTGTTGATCATTACACTATTGCCAGCAATAATTTTATTATGTTGTCAGAAACAATCGTAAGAATATCATTCGTTTGACTTTAAGTATTCGGAGAAGTCTGAGACTGTTTTTGCGCCGAGTTCTACCTTTCCTGCTCTGCCGGATTCGACGTATCTGTCCAACGTGTTATGGATTTCAAAGGATGATAAACATTTCTATCTCTCTGACTATTCCAATCATCGCGTTGTAAAAATCGATAAGGAGTATAAAAGGTCGATGAACATCGGACGGAGAGGACGCGGTAGGGGAGAATTTATTGGCCCAGGAGCCTCATCAATAACGGGGGACACACTATTTGTTATTGATGAGGGAAACAGAAGAATTAACTTGTTTTTAACTACGAACGGAAATTATTTACGATCGGTTAGATTACCGGTAAGAGTAATAAATCGATTAGCTGTAGATAACAAGAATAAGACAATATATATCTCGACTCCATTGTGGGAGCAACCAATAGCCGTTCTCGATTATTCCGGAAATATTATTGAAGGTATCGGGGAATGGCGGTCCGACAAATCAGTCTGGTTTCGGGCGAGCCGGGGAGGAAGACAGTTAGCACTGTATCACGATCGTTATTTGATTATTGTGTTAAAAACATATCCGATAATTCGATTTTATGATTTGATAAATGGCCACATGAATGAATTAAACCTGGAATCTCTTCCGGTGTTAAAACCGCGACTTAATAAGATTGAGGATAAGTATAGTAATATCGAACCAGAATCAAGTCCGTACATCACCGCAACACTTTTTGCTGATGCGTTTATTTCCGGAGATATGCTTTACATACCGTTCTATGGTGCAGAAAAGTCCATACTGCAATTAGACCTTACTAATTTGAATATGATTAAAATACGCAAGTTCGATTTCGCCAATACAAACAACACTGAGAAATTGTATTTCCAAAGCGTTAGTAAAATTGACGAGACGTTTTTGGTATATAAAGACATTATTTACACTTTTATTAACCCGTTGTGCGAAACTCAATGAACAGAAAAAGACTCGTACAGAAGGCTACTCCTGTGTATATTATGGGTGCTAAGCTCATAATAAAACAAGGAGATAGCCTCATGCACGATATCAAAAAAGCCTTCGACCAACTCCG